>JAFQKL010000055.1 GCA_017396965.1 Clostridia bacterium | reverse complement strand
TCAGGAAAGCCTGCTCGCGGAGACGGTTCAAGAGAATGTCAAAGTCATACACCGTCTCATCGAAAATCTGCGAATCCGCCTTGTAGCGGATCGTCGTGCCGCTCTCGCCCTCGTAGGGCACCGACTTCATCGGCGCCTCGGGGTCGCCGCGGCGAAAGCGCATCGAATGAAGCATCCCGTTCTGACGCACCTCAGCCTCCAGCCACTCAGACAGGGCGTTGACCACCGAGGAGCCGACGCCGTGCAGGCCGCCGGAGAAGCCGTAGCCCTCGCCGCCGAACTTGCCGCCGGCGTGCAGCACCGTCAGCACCACCTCGAGGGTGGGAATGCCCATCTTGGGATGGATGCCGGTGGGGATGCCGCGGCCGTTGTCCACCACCTCGATGATCTCGCCCTTCTTGAGCCGCACCTCAATATGGGTGCAGTAGCCGGCGAGGGCCTCGTCGATGGCGTTGTCGACAATTTCATATACCAGATGATGCAGACCCCGGGAGGAGGTGGAGCCGATGTACATTCCGGGGCGCTTGCGCACAGCCTCCAGACCCTCCAGCACCTGAATCTGACTCTCATCATAGACAGACTCCACCCGGTGGGCCAGTTCCTCGGCCATCTCCTGCATCTGCTGCACCTCGCCGCTGGCGTGCTCGGCCTCGGCAGCCAGCATGGCGGCCAGCTCCTGGGCGTTTTTATCCTTTTCCTGCAAGCTGATCTCCTCCTTACGGTCTTGTCCCGCCGCGCCCCTGCAAGCAGGGCGGGCGGCCTTAAAAAACAGACTCTCAAGACTTTAGGACAGCCCTCCAAGGCATCCCCGGAGGGATCTCCTCAAGTCTGAGCGGTCTCTTGACAGATTCTAAACAATCAAACCAGAGCATCGGTCACCAGACCGCCGCTCTCCACCCGCTTTTCCAGCGTCGCCGGGGCGATCTGCGAGAGATACACCCGCTCGGTGCCGCCCTCCACGGTGAGGACGAAGCTTTTGGGGATATCGTCGGTAATGGTGGTGACACGCAGCTCCCGCTCCGCCTGCTTCAAAAAATCGCGGGTCAGCGGGCCGACGGTGGCGGTCTCCATGTCGAGAATGGCCACCACGTCGGAAAGCCGCACCACCACATCACGTCCCAGATGAAGATACATCGCCGCTCGCCTCCTTTTCGTTTGGTCCAGGGGAATCCGCTGCGCCGTCTCTCTCGACGGCTGCCTCACCGCTCGCCCCGCCGTCCGGGGAGAGCGCGGTGATCCGCCCGCCCTCCACGGCGAAGGCCGCCGCCGTCTTGAGCATCCGCGGGCGGGCACAGGAGGTGATCAGCACCTGTCTCCCCCCCGAGCTGCGGCGGATGTAGTTCTGCCGGGTGCGGTCCAGCTCGCTCATGACATCGTCCAGCAGCAGCACCGGCTGGGAGCCGGTCACCTGGCCGATGATCTCACATTCCCCCAGCTTCAGGGCCAGCACGATGGAGCGCTGCTGTCCCTGCGAGGCGTAGACACGGGCGGGGTTGCCGCCGATGCGGATCACCATGTCGTCACGGTGGGGGCCGACCTGGGCGCTGCCGCGCTCGATCTCGTCGGCCATCGCCTCCGCCAGCGCCCGGCGCAGACGGTCGCGCAGGGTGGGCAGGTCGGTGATCAGCTCGCCCTTCTCCTCGCTGCCGGGAAAGCCGCGGTAACGCAGCTCGAGCAGCTCCGTCCCCCTGGACAGCGCCTCCTGATGCGGCGCGGCGCAGGCGTGCAGCCGCCGCACATAGCTGCCGCGCTGCAGCGTCAGATAGCTGCCGATCTCGGCGAGACGCTCGTTCCACACCTCCAGCAACGCCTCCACCCCATAGGGCCGCTGGCGCAGCAGTATATTCTTCTGGGTGACAATGCGCTGATAGTCCTCCAGCGCCGACTGATACTTGGGCCGCAGCTGGGACACCGCCTCATCGAGAAACTTGCGCCGCACCTCCGGCCCCTCCTTGACCAGCCCCAGATGGTCCGGCTCAAACAGCACGGTAAAGAACAGCTCCGACAGGTCGCTGTTGCGCTGCGCCGGCAGGCCGTTGACCGTCATCTCCTTGCGGCGGTCGCTGGAAAGGGTGACCGACACCTTCTGTTCTCTGCCGCCGCGCTCAAAAAAGAGGGTGACGTTGGCGGAGGACTGCCCGAAGGCGATCAGCTCCCGCTCCTTAGAGGGACGAAAGGCGTGGGCCGCCGAGCAGAGGTACACCGACTCGAGAAAGTTGGTCTTCCCCTGCGCATTTCTGCCGTAAAACAGGTTGACACCGGGCGACAGCGTGACCGTCTGCCGTCCTAAATTGCGGTAATCGGTGATCTGCACCCGGGTGACAACCATCGTTACGCCTCCTCGCTGCCCGCAGTGAGCAAAAAGACCTTGCCGGCCACCGCCACCCGGTCGCCGGGACGCAGCTTCTTTCCCCGCTCCGTCACCGTCTCGCCGTTGAGCCGCACCGCCCCTTCCAGCACCAGCTCCTTGGCCTGGCCGCCGGTGAGGCAGACGCCGGACAGCTTTAAAAAGGAATCGAGCTTAATATACTCTGTTGTAATGGGAATTTCCTCCACCGCCACCCGGGCGGCGAGCTTTCTGGGCTTTGCCTGCTTCATTGTGAACCCTCCTAACCGCGCAGTCTCACCGGCAGAATGAGGAAGAGGAAGCTCTCATCGCCCTCGTCCGGCGGCAGAATGATCATCGGCGAGAGGGAACCGGCCAGCTGGACGCGCACTTCGGAGGTGCCGGTGTTGCGGAAGGCGTCGAGCAAAAAGCGGTTGTTGAAGCCGATCTCCATCGCCTCGCGGCTGTAGTCCAGCATCATTTTGTCACTGACGCTGCCGATGGGGGTGATGCAGGTCATCTGCATCTCATTGTCCTTAAAGAACAGCCGCACCGGCGAACGCTGCTTTTCGGTGATGAGCAGCGAGGCGCGGTCGAGGCAGTCCAGGAAGGAGCGGACGTTGACGTTGAGGGTGAACATCTCGATTTTCGGGATGACGTTTTTGTAGTTTAAGAATTCGCCTTCGATGGTGCGGGTGACGACGGTGATATTTTCGCTTTCAAAGAGGACGCTTCTCTTGCTGGGCCAGATGAGCACTTCCTCGTCACTGTCGCCGAGGATTTTGCCGATATCCTGCAGGGTGCGGGCGGGGACGACGAAGTTGACGGGGGCATCGACGGGGAAGTCCAGCGTCTCGGTGCGCATGGCGAGGCGGTAGCCGTCGACGCCGACCACTTCGAGGCGGTCTTCCTCCAGATGGAAGAGGCAGCCGGTGTGGACGGGCTTGCTGTCGCTGGTTGAGACGGCGAAGACGGTCTGGGCGATACAGCTGCGCAGCGCCTTCTGCGAAATGGCGAAGGAGAAGCCCTCGCGGCCGAAGTGGACAGGGGGGTAATTCTCGTGGGGGGTGGAGCTGATATGGAAGACGGAGAAGCCGGAGCGGATGGTCACGGCGTCTCCCTCGGTGGAGATGGACACCTCGCCCTCGGGCAGCTTGCGCAGAATGTCGCTGAAGGTGGAGCAGGGGAGCAGCAGGGTGCCGCTGTCGTAGCTGTTGACGGGGATGGCGCAGCGGATGCCGGTTTCCATGTCGTAGCCGGTGAGCTTGAGGCAATCGGGGGAGAGCTCCATCAGGATGCCTTCGAGGATGGGCAGCGACGAGCGGCCGAGCACGGCGCGGGCGGCGGTCTGCACGCCCTGGTAGAGGACGGCGCGGTCACAGGTGAATTGCATGATATCCCTCTTTTCGTTGTGGGGTGGGGGGTGATGGGGGAGTGTGGTCGGTTGCCCACACTCCCCACCTCCATTGTGGGGTTCGAACCCGCCCGGCCTGTCAAGGGCCGGGTAGTATTTTACAAAAGCCCTTGCGGGGGACGGGCTTTTGTAAAATCTCCACCCTT
>JAFQKL010000054.1 GCA_017396965.1 Clostridia bacterium | reverse complement strand
TTTCAAGACAGGAACCCGCCGTTTGCGGTGTTTATCCGAGGAAGTCGCTGACAAACTGCAGCGGTGCACCCACGCCGAGGGACAGCGTCCGCTCGTCGAGATCAAACTTGACATTGTGGTGCGCCGCACCGCTGCCCAGCTCCTCGTTGCGCGTCCCGAGGAAGACAAACACCCCCGGCACGACCTCCTGATAGGCGCCGAACGACTCGGAGGCCATCCAGGCCGGCTCCTCCACCAGACTGCCCGGCCACACCTTCTCAATCGCCGCCGCGGCCATCTTGCTCACCGCGGGATCGTTGACCACGGGATGTCCCTTTTCGGGCATACTGACATACTCCGCCCGGCAGTTGTTGGCGGCGCACAGCCCGTCCACCACGCGGCGGATGCCCTGGACAATGCGCTCAAAGTTCTGAATCGAGAAATAGCGGATGTTGCCGCGGATGGTGCAGGTGTCGGGAATGATGTTCCAGGTTTCACCGCCCTGAATGGAGGTGACCGCGAGGACGCCGGCCTCGTCGGCGGGGATGTCGAGCGGGATCACCGAGTTCAGCTTGGCGACGATCTCCGAAGCCGTCACCACCGGGTTGATCGACTGGTCGGGGCGGGAGCCGTGGCCGCCGCGGCCGATGATCTTGATGTTAAACGAGCCTGCCGAAGCCATGCGCGGGCCGGCCTGGGCGGAGATGGTTCCGCTGTCCATAAAGGCATAGACGTGCATCCCCCAGATGGCATCCGGCTTCTCGGCCTTGAGCATCTCCACAAACAGCGGATAGGAGGAGGGGCTGGCCTCCTCGCCCGACTCGAAGATAAAGATCACGCGGCCGTTCAGCTTGTCCTTGTTCTCGGCAAGGGCGCGGGCGACCGAGAGCAGCATCGCCGTGTGCCCGTCGTGACCGCAGGCGTGGCAGGCGCCTTCGTTTTGGGAGACGGCCGCCTTCGGCCCCTTGAGATTGCAGTTCTCCTCCGGCATGGCGAGGGCGTCCATGTCGGCGCGCAGGGCCAGCGTCTTGCCGGGGCGGCCGGTGTCCAGCAGGTACCAGGCGGCAACCGGCTCCTTGAGCCAGCGGGGCTCCATGCCGAGCTTGCTCATCTCAGCGGCCACATAGGCGGCGGTCTCCACCTCCTGCCCGGAGATCTCGGCGTGAACATGAAAATGACGGCGCTCCTCCACCAGCTTCGGTTCCAGCGCGGCGACGATGTCGTGAATGGCTTTTGTTTCCAGCATAAAACGATCCTCCTGTTGATTCAAGCCTGCAGGGCGCGGCCTGATTTCCTTTTTTTATTATAATGCAACAGCGGCCGCTGTGCAAGAGAAACCGCATACTTCGGCCGTTTCGGGCGATACTGAGAACAATTCTCCGACAAAAACAGACGGTCGGAGAGCGCAGCTTCCCCGCACGCTCCGGCGGACGGCGGCGTGCGGCCTATCCCCGAAAGGAGGTTTGGTCAGGATGGAGATGACCAAAAAGCAATACAAAGACTATGTCAAGCAGGTTTCGCCCGCCTCGCCGCTGGTGGCCGACATGGCCCGCGCCTTTGTCTCGGGCGGACTGATCTGCACCGTCGGGCAGGTGTTTTCGCTGCTCTACCGCTCGATGGGGCTCAGTCAGCAGACCGCCGGCACCCTCACCTCGGTGACGATGATCTTTCTCGGCGCGCTGCTCACCGCCCTCAATGTCTACGACGATCTGGCCCGCTTCAGCGGTGCCGGCACCGTCATCCCCATCACCGGCTTTGCCAACTCGGTGGCCTCGCCGGCGATGGAATTTCGCAGCGAGGGGCTGATTCTGGGAGTTGGGGCCAAGATGTTCACGGTGGCGGGGCCGGTGCTGGTGTACGGCATCCTCTCCTCCGCCGCCTACGGCCTGATTCTCTGGATCCTGCAGCGGATGTGAGGAGGGTGAGGGCATGATTGAGAAAAAAGGCCGGGCCTTGCTGCTGGGCGACGGGCCGGTGATCACGGCCAGCGCCGCAGTGGGCGGCAAGAAGGAGGGCGAAGGCCCGCTCGGTGCCAGCTTCGACCTCATCGTAAAGGACCCCTACGCCGGGGAGAAGACCTGGGAGAAGGCGGAGTGTCTGCTGCAGAAAAAGGCGGTGACGCTGGCGATCAACAAAGCGGGCCGCTCTCCCACCGAGGTGGAGCTGCTGTTCAGCGGCGACCTCATCAACCAGTGTACCCCCTCCTGCTACGCGGCGGTGGGGCTGGGCATCCCCTCGGTGGGGCTGTTCGGCGCCTGCTCGACGGCGGCGGAGGGGTTGGCCCTGGCTGCGCTGCTGCTGGAGGCGGGGGCCTGCGACCGCGCAGTCAGCGTCACCTCCTCGCATTTCTGCACCGCCGAGCGGCAGTTTCGCACCCCGCTGGCCTACGGCGGTCAGCGCGCTCCCACGGCGCAGTGGACGGTGACCGGCTCCGGCGCCTTCCTGCTCGAACGGCAGGGCAGCGGCCCCAGAGTGCGCGGCGCGCTGCTGGGCAAGCCGGTGGACATGGGCATCAGCGACGTCACCAACATGGGCGCCGCCATGGCCCCCGCCGCCTGCGACACCCTCGCCGCCTTCTTCCGCGACAGCGGCAAGACCCCTGACGACTTCGACCTCATCCTCACCGGCGACCTCGGCTCGGTGGGGCACCGCATCGTCCAGGAGCAGCTGGGGCAGGAGGGCATCTCCCTCGACGACCGCTATCAGGACTGCGGCCTGCTGGTCTACGACAGCGCCCGCCAGGACACCCACGCCGGCGGCTCGGGCTGCGGCTGCTCCGCCGTTGTCCTCGCCGGCCACATCCTGCGGGAGATGGCGAAGGGGAGCTTAAAAAACGTCCTCCTCGCGGGCACGGGGGCGCTGATGAGCCCCATGTCGCTGCAGCAGGGGGAGAGCATCGTCGGCATCGCCCATCTGGTGTGGATTTCGGCGGAGTAGGGCCGCGCAACGCGGCTCTAAGTTGAAACGGGAAGGAGGAACAACGGTGTTCATCGAAGAACTGCTCCCCGCCTTTTTGACCGGCGGGGTGATCTGCGCCATCGCCCAGGTGCTGATTGACAAAACCGCTCTCACGCCGGCGCGCATCGTGGTGCTGTTTGTGGTTGTCGGCGTGGTGCTGACGGCGCTGGGCCTCTATCAGCCGCTGGTCGATTTCGGCGGCGCGGGGGCGACGGTGCCGATCATGGGCTTTGGCTATCTGCTGGCAAACGGCGTCAAGGAGGCGGTGATCCAGGACGGCCTGCTCGGCGTCCTCACCGGCGGGGCCACCGCCGCGGCGGCCGGTATCTCGGCGGCCGTGGTGTTCGGCTGGCTGGCGTCGGTGACGGCGCGGCCCAAGGCGAAGTAAACGAAGACGGCGCGTGCCCGCGGGTACGCGCCGTCTCAGGCTGTCGAAAAACCCCTATACAAAAAATCAAAGAAAACAGTCTTGCCGGTTTTCTGCCTTATCCCGGGCGAGGGACCGGATGTCAAGGGCGCCGAAGGCGGGGAGACGGAAAATTTTTGTCCCGTCCCCCGCAAGGGACAAAAATTTTCTGTCGACCGTACCCTTGACAGGAGGGACACGGG
>JAFQKL010000053.1 GCA_017396965.1 Clostridia bacterium | reverse complement strand
CTCCTGGCACGCTCGTTAAAGTACACCCTCCCGCAGTTTTTGCACACTTTGAGCGGCACCTGCTCCCGCGACACCATCTCGGCATACGCAAACCGCAGCAGCGCCTCCAGGCTGCGCACCTCCCAGATCAGCCGCGGCTGCTCGCCGACCGTGAGGCGGTAGTGAAGCAGGCCGCGCAGGTCTAGCAGGGAGGGGTTGCCGGGCAGAGAGAATTCGCCGCGGGTGGTGAGGAAGTGCTGGTACAAAAAGGTGAACACACCGGCAAAGCCGGACAGATCCTCGCCGTACTCCCGCAGATTGAGCGGCCGAAAAGAGGGTGCGGCGGAGGGGTCGTTCAGGGCGTGCGGTGCGGCCTCGGCGCGCAGGCCGAGCAGCCCGTAGCGAGCGGCAAATTCAAGGCAGAGGCCATCTTGCTCACCGGGACGCATCCGCAGTCCCCGCCCCAGCTCCAGCGCATCGGCGACCAGTGGTCCAACGCAGTCGGCGCAGAGGTAGGTCTCGCAGACAGCGGTTTCGGTGGGGACGATGAACGCCGCGCCGCCCCAGTTTGTGATCTCATATTCCGACCCGCGCGTCCAGGTGAGCTGTAGATTGTTGCTGACAGAAGTGATCTCCATGAGCAATCCTCCGTGTAATTGTTATAATCATCTTATCATATTTCCGCCGGGGTTTCAATCCGCCCCGGTGTTTTTTTGTCCGCAAGACGCCGCACCTTCTCGAGCGCCCGTTGTCTGTGCTTGGTGACGTTTCGGACACTGCATCCCATCCGTGCTGCAATTTCCGAGGTGGGCATTCCCTGAACAATGTTCCAGAACAACACCTGCTTTTGAATCGGTGTCAGCGACTGCAGCGCCGCCGCCACACGGTGATTCCTCACAAGCTGATGCAGATCCTCTGCCTTCTTGGAAAAGATGATTTCCACCCAGTCTTCTGCATGGATGAGTTTAAGTGTTTTAGATGAAGAACAGAATTCTCTCTGCTCCCGCTGCCGTTCGATCATGGTGAGATCCATGCCGTCTCGATGTTCCCGATGACGTCGGTTGTTGTTGTGTTCCTGCCGATCCAGCATGGAAAGCACGCCGTTCCAGTCTCCGGTGGCTGCCAAAGAAAAAAGTTGTGCGTCAACCTCCTCAGTTCGCTGCCTTGTCCTAGTCTTAGAACTCTTTTCACACATCGGTACCGTTTTCCCCTTTTCTGTCGTCTAGATATTAGATGAAGTAATTGATGAAGCGATTAAAATCAATTACAATATCCTTGTCAAGGAGGGGCTCATAAATGGAAGAAAACAGAAATCTTGTCAAGACGCGGGCCGTATTTGGGCGCGCTTTCACGCTTCATACAGGCCATATCTGCCCATACAAACCGCCCCGCCAAACCCCCGGCCCGCAGGCCCGCACGACCTTGCAGGCGGCAAGGTCTAGTGCGTTATACCGCCCAGCCGACCGCCGGTCCCAAACCCCTGTACCTCACAGGAAATGGACGGAGGTTTGCTTGCGGGCGGGGAACCGCCGCTATCGGGAAGCGCTTGACCGCATACAGGGATTCGCTGCGGCGGTTCCCGTCGGCAGGGCGGTATGTGAAGAAACCCGCGGTTCGCGACCGACTGTCATTCGAGCGAAAGGAGTGAGCAAATGCCCCATGCAATTTTGCGTTTTGCAAAAAGAAAAGGCGGCCCTGCCACCGCCATCGAGCAGCACCACGAACGAAAAAAGCAACGCTACGGCAGCAATCCCGACATCGACCACACGCGTACAAAAGACAACTATCACCTGATCGCTCCACGTCTGAAATATTACGGCGAGATCCAGACCCGGATCGAACAGGCAAAGAAACAAAACCCCAGATGTAAGGTGCGCAAGGACAGTGTCAAATTCATCGACACCATCGTCACGGCGTCCCCTGAATTTTTTGACGCGATGTCGCCGCAGGAGATCCGCCGTTATTTCGAGCATGCCCTCGAATTCCTCAAGCGAGAAGCAGGGGAGGGCAACATCTTCTCCGCTGTTGTCCACATGGACGGGCGCAACCCGCATATGCATCTCTGTTTTGTCCCGCTGACCGAGGACAACCGCCTCTCTGCAAAAGAGGTGATCGGCAGCCGAGACAAGCTGGTGCAGTGGCAGGATCGTTTTCACGACCACATGGCGACCTTTTTTCCTCCCTCGAACGGGGAGAGTCCGCCGCCGTCACTAAGCGAAAACACATCCCCACCTGGCTGTTCAAACAGGCCCACCGCCTCAGCCGGGAGATGACGGAGATTCGAGAGGAGCTGGAGAACGTCAACGCCTGGAATGCCGGCCGCCAGCGGGACAAGGTGTTGAAACGGCTTGAAGCGTGGCTGCCCCGCGTCAACGCCTTTGAAGCACAGCTGCGCCCTTACGAGGAACAGCTCAAGATCAATCGGCAGAATGAATCAATTCTGCGGCAAAACGAGCAGCGCGCCGAAGAGGCTCTGCAGCGGGAACGGGTGGCCAACCAGTCGTTGACAACAGAGCTGAGAAAATACCGCGCCTTCCTGTCTGCCATCCCACCCGAGAGGATCGAGGAGATCAGGGAGCGGTATCGTGAGGAGCAGCAGAAACAGCTCCGTCAACAACATGAAATGAAATGAGACTAAGGAGAGGAAGATGGACAGAGAAGTGAAAAACAAGACCATGTACCACGCCTTGTTCGGCAGATCTCCCGACGCGCTCAAGCCAGAGCAGGTTCGTGAGATGCTGGGCATCGGCACGAGGATGACCTACCGGCTGCTCAAGAGCGGAGAAATTCAAAGTGTCCGCATGGGACGAATCTACCGGGTGCCGAAGG
>JAFQKL010000052.1 GCA_017396965.1 Clostridia bacterium | reverse complement strand
GGGCGGGGCGGGGCGTTTTATATTTCGCCCCGGAAAGCGCAGTTTAACAGATCTTCCCTTCCCTTCTCTGGTGTCGCTCATCTGCTGCAGAGGATGAGGTAGCCCACACCGATGATGAGGGCTGCCAGGAGCACCACCAGCAGTGCCGGCGGCAGAAATGTAGCGAGCAGCACGCCGGCCCCGAAAAAGATGACGGCCAGCCCTGCCAGATCCCGGTAGAACCCCATATGGACCCTCCTTTCGCAGCAGTGCGCTGTTCTCTATCAGTATAGCGGGCAGGACGCCAATGTGTGACAGAAGAAGGGGCGACATTTTTTTCGCAAAGCTGCCTTTTTTTCCGCTCTCCCCCTTGTCAGAGTGCTGCAAATCAGGTATAATATTTTTTATATTTTGGACGTGCAGAAAATGCCGTCCTCAAAGGAAAGGTGGAGAAATCATGAAGAAAGCGATCAAATGCGGAAAGCTCTTTGATTCCGACAAGGGCGTGGCTCTTGACAATATGCTTGTTCTGGTAGAGGATACGGAGGTCAAGGAGGTTCTGCCCTGCCCTGACCAGCTGCCCGAGGGCTACGAAGTCATCGACCTGTCCGACAGCTTTGTCATGGCCGGTCTGATCGACGCCCATGTCCATCTCACCTCCTCCGGCACCAATGCCGACCTGCGCTCGAGCACCCACTCCCTGCTGGGCGACATCGTCCTCCAGGCGGCGGACAATGCCAAGAAGAACCTGATGGCCGGCTTCACCACCGTCCGTGACTGCGGCGGCACCGGCTACGCGGCGGTTTCGGTCAGAAACGCCGTCAAGAAGGGCCTGATCGTCGGCTCCCGTGTCTACGCTTCGGGCGGCGGCATCGGCTCCACCGGCGGCCACGGCGACCTGCAGATGAACCCCTACATCAGCTCCTCGATGGCCACCCCGCCGATCGACAGCCCCTATGAGGCCCGCAAGCTGGCCCGTTACGAGATCAAGCACGGCGCCGACTTCTTAAAGTGCATGGCCACCGGCGGCGTCATGAGCGAGGGCACCACCCTGGGTGCTGCGCAGCTGACTGTGGACGAGCTGGAGGCCATTGTCGAGATCGCCAATATGTACGGCGTCCACACCGCCGCCCATGCCCACGGCACCGAGGGCATCAAGAACGCCGCCCGCGCCGGCATCACCTCGATTGAGCACGGCATGATCTTGGACAGGGAAGCGATTGACATCTTCCTCGAGAAGGGCACCTACCAGGTTCCCACCATCATCGCCGCCGAGCGCATCATCGTCTGCGGGCCGGAGATGGGGCTTGGTCAGTGGATGATCGACAAGGCCAAGACCGCCTACGACCACCACCACTGGGGCATCACCGAGGGCATCCGCCTCGGCGTCAAGCACGCCTTCGGCACCGACGCCGGCACCCCCTCCAACTTCCACGGCAAGCAGGGCTATGAGTTCGAGCTGATGACCACCTTCGGCTTCACCCCCACCCAGGCGCTGGTCGCCGCCACCAAGGTCAACGCCGAGCTGCTCAAGAACGACAAGCTGGGCAACGTCGCCCCCGGCAAGCTGGCCGACATCGTCGCCTTCCCCGGAAACCCCCTCGAGGACATCAAGGTGATGACCAACTGCACCTTCGTCATGAAGGAAGGCGTGGTCTACAAGTCCTAATCCTTACCAGAATCCCTTTCCCGCCCGACAGGGGCGGTGTGGGCGGCCCCCTTCCGGGGGGCCGCCTTTTTGCCGTGAACAGGGGAATGCCTCCTTCGGCCGCATACCGCGCTTTGCTTTGGAGATACTGGGAGTGGAAACAACCGGAAAGGAGCGATGTCCGCTTGACGCAGGACAACAGACTTGTCTCGGGACGTCTCC
>JAFQKL010000051.1 GCA_017396965.1 Clostridia bacterium | reverse complement strand
TGCGAGGGGGCCGGTCTGTCAAGGGACGGGTAGTATTTTTTCCCTCGCGGGGGATCGGGAAAAAATCTCCACCCTTGAACCCTTGACAGACCTGACTTTTCGCGCTGGGTTTGGACGCTGTGCGGCGGGCAAGGCTGCGGTTGCCTGCGGACGGCCACCTTGCGGGGGACGGATTTTCAAAATCTCCGCCCTTTTGCCCTTGACAGACCTGTCCTCTTTTGTCTGCGAAGCTGCTGTGGGATGGACGGGAGGTGTGGCCGGTGGTTGTTGCGGCTTTTTTGATACTCTGAAAAGAGGAAGGGACGGATCCCTTCCTCTTTTTCTGCTTCTTTCAATTGTCGGCAAATTGTCGGCCTGCTGCGCGTATTGGCAGGCGCGGTCACGGGAACAGCGTCACCAGCTGTTCCCCCTGTGCGGAGTAGACGATGGTGCCGTGCAGCATGGCATCGGCGGGGCTGTCGCTCTCCCACTGGCCGTCCTCGCCCACCTCGGCGCTCTTGAGCGGCACGCGGTGGATCAGGCCCACCGAGTCCACCGACTCCACATACAGCTCAAAGCGGCTGCCGCAGGGGATGATGAACTCCTTGTCCTTCAGTTCCAGGCGGTAGTGATCGGCGTATCCGACCGAAAAGCCGAAGGCGCCGTCGCCTGACGTCAGCTCCTGCGGCGGCGCCACCGGCACCACCGGGGCGGCGGATTCCGTCGCCCCGTCCTCCCGCGCTGCGGCGGTGAGATCGAGCTTCGGCAGGGCGATCCGCTCCACCACGCCGCCGTCCACCGCCACGATCAGCGCGGGGGCGGCCAGCACCGGCATCCCCGCCCCGCCCTCGGCCACGGCGCGGACGGTGCCGTTCATGGTGAAGGTCGTCGTCTCCGCCGAGGGACGGCTGCTGCTGCGACTGCTGCCCGACCAGCGGGCCTCGAGCGTGGGGAACAGCGCCCGTCCCGAGAGATGTCGGTCGAGGGTCTCAGAGCGCACCCGCCCGTCCTCGCTGAGCTGAATGCCGGTGATCTGCACCTGTTCCGTGAGGGGGAGGGTCATGCGGCCCTCGAACAGTCCGTCCTGCCAGAGGAGCGGCAGGGGGCCGGCGCTGGTCACCAGCACCGCCTCGGTCACGCCGACCTGATACTCGCGGGGCAGCACGCGGCAGTGCAGTACCGCCGTCAGCGCCTCATAGTCAGCCTCCGCCAGCCGGAATTCGCTTTGGGTCAGCAGCTCCTGCGCCTGCTCCAGCTCGGCGCGGACGCCGCTGCGGATGCCCTGCACCTCGCTTTGCACCTGGCGGAGGTTGTTGTTGACACTGTTTTGCACGCCCTGCAGCTCCTGACGCAGGGCATGGAGCTGAAAGAGGCAGAGCAGCGCCGTCAGCAGCGCGGCGGCGGCGAGCAGGGTGGGGAGATGCTTTTTCATGGGGGTCCTCCTTCTGTCTTTGTCATTCCGTTGTCCTCCCTTTGTCCTCCGGCGGCTCACTCAAACAGCCGCGCCCCGTTGGGGGCGAGCACGGCCAGTTCCGGGACGTCCTTTGGACGGGTGATGGTGCCGTCCTTTGCCACCTGGATGCTGTCGAGGTGGGAGAGGTAGGTGAGGCCGTTTTCGTCCACCATCTCCACCGTCAGCTCGTGGGTGCAGCCAAAGGGGATCTGCAGTTCGCGGTTTATGTTCAGCGCATAGTGTTCGGCGGTGAGGTCGGAGCGGAGCGGCGTGGTCTCCGGGCGGCGGTTGACGGAGAGCTCGCTCTCCTCCGTCAGCGGCGGCAGGGGCTGGCGGCTCTGCTCTGCGCCGTCGATCCGCTCCACCAGCTCGGCGGAGCGCAAGGTCCCCTCCTGTCCCTTAGAGCGGACGAGGCTTAAGAAGACGGTGCCGTTCAGCCGCAGGAAGTAGCGGTCGTCCCCCTTGCGGCCGCTGCTTTCGCCCTCAAAAGAAGAGCTGATCTCCGGCAGCAGCCAGGGGCGCGGCGAGATCGACCACTGGAGGATCTCGGTCTCCACCGCGCCGCCCGCCGTCAGCTGCAGCTGCTCGATCACCGTCTCCCCGGCGAGGGGGATGGGGAAGGTGGTCTGCCAGCGGCCGTTTTCCGGGGTCATCGGCCAGCTCTGCCCCAGGGCCTGCAGGGTGAGGGCGGCGTCGGTTTCGTACCGCCGCAGGGTGACTTCGCAGCGGAGGGGGACGGTGCCGGACTCGTAGTCAGGGGTGCCGAGCGACCAGTCGCGGTCCAGCAGCAGGCTGCTGCTGTCCTGCAGATGGGTGTCGAGGCTGCTGAGGATGTTGTTTTGCGCGGTGACGGCGCTGTCTCGCACCGTGTCGGTCAGCTGATCGGAGAGGCGGGTCAGCCTGGCGTCCAGCTGCCGCACCGAGAAGAGGCAGAGCGCCGCCAGCAGACAGGCCAGCAGGGAGAGGGCGGTGGAGAGTTGTTCTTTCATGGATCGGCTCCTTTTGACTGAATTTCTCTATCTTTTATATAGACGCAAAATGCGCCGGTTTGTTCCACGGTCGGCGGGAATTTTTTTGAAAAACCGCAGTCCGCCGATTGCGCCGGCACCGGGGCTTTGGTATACTGGGGACAGCAGGATTCCCCCGACGTGCGCCGGGTGGATGAAAAGAAGGAGGGGTTTCCCATGGGACTGTTTGATTTTCTCAAGAAGAAGGAATGTGACATCTGCGGCGGCGAGATCGGCCTGCTCGGCAACCGCAAGCTGGAAGACGGTAATCTGTGCAAGGACTGCGCCGCCAGGCTCTCCCCCTGGTTTGACGACCGCCGTCACTCCACCATCGCCCAGATCAAGGAGCAGCTCGAATACCGCGAGGCCAACCGCGAGAAGGTGGCGCGTTTTCACATGACGAGAACCCTCGGCAAGAGGATGCGGGTGCTGCTCGATGAGGATGCCGGCCTCTTTCTGGTGACCGATGCCAAGGATCTCGCCGAGGCCAACCCCGATGTCATCCCGCTCTCCGATGTCACCGGCTGCGAGCTGGACATTGACGAGACCCGCACCGAGCAGACCCGCACCAACGAGGAGGGCAAGTCCGAGTCCTACAACCCGCCGCGCTATACCTACAGCTACAACTTCAACATGGTCATCCATGTGCGCCACCCCTGGTTTGACGAGATCCGCTTCCGCCTCAACGGCTGGGCGGTGACCATCCAGAGCCACGAGCAGGGCGTCGGCAGGATGCTCGGCTTCGGGCGCGCCTTCAACCCCGAGCTGGACAACGAGTACCGCGAGTACCGCCAGCTGGGCGAGGAGATCAAGGCGGCGCTGATGGACGCCCGCCGTCAGGTGCGCGATCAGGCGGCGGCCGCCGCCGCGCCCAGGGCCGCCGTGACCTGCCCTTACTGCGGCGCCACCACCACGCCCGATGCCAAAGGCTGCTGCGAATACTGCGGCGGCGCGGTTGGGCAGTGAGGCTGCGGCTTGGTTGCCGGGTGGAGAGAAATGCAAACATCCCCGCCGGTGCAGCCCGCCCGGTGGGGATGTTTTTTTGTTGTCGACAGGAGAGAAAGAGGTTTCGGAGGAAGGCGGAGGACAGGGGTTCGATTCCCCTCCCCCCTGTGTCCCGGGCAGCTTCCGGTCGTTCGCCCTCGCCTACCGCAGCCCGGGAAAGCCGATCTGCCGCATCGCCTCATACACCACAATCGCCGCCGAGTTGCCGAGGTTTAAGCTCCTGGCCTCCTCCCGCATGGGGATCCGCGCCGTGCGCTCGCTGTTTTGCTCGAGCAGCCACATCGGCAGCCCTCTCGTCTCGGCGCCGAAGACGAGATAGCTGCCCTTCGGATAGGAAAACTCGGTGTGGCGCCGCGGGGCCTTGGTGGTGAAGTAGAAGAATTCTCCTTGAACTTTGGAGAAGAATTCCTCGGTGTTTTCGTAATGGAAGATCGGCAGCAGGTGCCAGTAATCGAGGCCGGCGCGCTTGAGCTTTTTGTCGTCGATGGTGAAGCCCATCGGGCCGACCAGGTGCAGGGCGCAGCCGGTGGCGGCGCAGGTGCGGGCGATGTTGCCGGTGTTTGGGGGGATCTCCGGCTCGATCAGAACAATGTGGAAGGGATAGTCCATGAGGGCGCCTCCTGACGTTGGTTTTCTCTATTGTAGCACGCGGCGGCGGGGCTGGCAATCCCGCGGCTTAGCTCTTTTTCTCTGTACTTTTCATCCGTCATGGGGTATAATGGTACAATACTCCCTTTGTTCACAAAACCAACAAGATCTTTCGATATCATCAGATAGAGAACAACAACTCACCGACAGGAGAACTGCACAGAAGATGAAGCTCATGGAAAAACTCTTCGGCACTTACAGTGACCGGGAGCTCAAGAAACTGCGTCCCATCGTCAGCAAGATCGAGGGCCTCGCCCCCGCCTTTGCCGCCCTCTCCGATGAGGAGCTGCGAGCGAAGACGGAGGAGTTCCGCGCCCGCCATCAGCAGGGGGAATCGCTCGATGATCTGCTGCCGGAGGCCTTCGCCACCGTCCGCGAGGCGGCTAAGCGCGTCATCGGGCTGCGCCATTACCCGGTGCAGCTCTTAGGCGGCATCGTGCTGCACCAGGGCCGCATCGCCGAGATGCGCACCGGCGAGGGCAAAACCCTTGTCGCCACCCTGCCCGCCTACTTAAACGCCATCGCGGGCAAGGGTGTGCATATCGTCACCGTCAACGACTACCTTGCCCGGCGCGACAGTGAGTGGATGGGCAAGGTCTACCGCTTTCTCGGCATGACGGTCGGCCTCGTGGTCCACGGCCTCTCCCACGACGAGAAAAAAGCCTCCTACGCCGCCGACATCACCTACGGCACCAACAACGAATACGGCTTTGACTACCTGCGCGACAACATGGTCACCTACAAGGAGCAGATGGTGCAGCGCGGCCACGCCTTCGCCATCGTCGACGAGGTGGACTCGATTCTCATCGACGAGGCCCGCACCCCCCTCATCATCAGCGGCGCCGGCGACGATTCCTCCGACCTCTACCAGAAGGCCGACCGCCTCGCCCGCCGCCTGCGCCAGGTGAAGGTGCTGGAGCTGGACAGCAAGCAGGAGACGGATGACCTCGACGGCGACTATATCATCGACGAAAAGGCCCGCTCCGTCACCCTCACCGCCGCCGGTCAGCGCGCCGCCGAGCAGGCCTTCGGGGTGGAGAACATCGCCGACCCCGAACACTCCGCCCTTTACCACCATGTGATCCAGGCCTTAAAGGCCCACGGCATCATGAAGCGGGATGTCGACTATGTGGTCAAGGACGGGGAGATTCTCATCGTCG
>JAFQKL010000050.1 GCA_017396965.1 Clostridia bacterium | reverse complement strand
CGTAAACAAAGCGACCTTGCCCATCCCGCCACGTCTGAATCAACGCAGAGCGGCAGGCCTGTCAAGGGGTTAGGGTGGAGATTTTACAAAAGCCCGTCCCCCGCAAGGGCTTTTGTGAAATAATAGCCGGCCCTTGACAGGCCGGGCGGTTACGCACCCCACAATGGAGGTGGGGAGTGTGGTCAACCGACCACACTCCCCCATTCCTCTCAATCCACACCTTCCCGGCAACGCACCCCCATCAACGCAATCCAATCAACCGCGCCGCCCCCTCCACCCCTCTCAGCCTGACGGCCTGCGTCCACACCCCGGGCGGGCTGGCTTTGTGCGTTGATTCAGGGGCAGTGCAAACACCGCAGCAGACTCCCCCAGTCAGCCTACGGCTGACAGCCCCCTCAGGGAGGGGGCCGAAGGGCGCGTGTGTTCGGCTTGCTGCGTCGCCCCCCAAACACCTCCGTCCTCCCGGCAACACAAAGAGACGGCACAGCCCTTCGGGCCGTGCCGTCTCTTTTCCTGTGCTTCAAATCACACAAAACAAACAGCGCAACATAACCGGGACAACACGCTGCAAGCCCGTTCCAACGGGATCCGCCCGCGCCCGGGGCGAGGAGCCGCACTCACTGCTCCCCGCTCTCCTCCGCAGCGTCCACAGCCTCGACCGCCTCCGCAGCCGTCTTGGCCTCGGCGCCCTCGGCCGGGCCCTTGCCGGCGTCCGCGTCGTCCTTGTTCCCCTGCTTGCCGGTGGTAAACAGCGATTCGAAGGTCTTGCCGTCGATCTTCTCCCGCTCGAGCAGCAGCCCCGCCGTCTGATGCACCTTGCCCTCGTGGGCGCGCAGCAGGATCATCGCCTGGGCATAGCCGGCATCGATCAGCTGGCGGATCTCAGAGTCGATCTGGGCGGCCACATCCTCGGAGTAGCCCTTGCCCTGGGAGAAATCACGTCCCAGGAACACCTCGTGGTCGCCGCCGCCGTAGACAATCGGGCCGAGGCGCTCGCTCATGCCGTATTTGGTGACCATCTTGCGGGCGATGTCGGTGGCGCGCTCAATGTCGTTGGAGGCGCCGGTGGAGATGTCGTCCAGGAAGAGCTGCTCGGCGACGCGGCCGGCCAGCAGGACGATGATCTCCTCCTTCATCTCCTGACGGGAGGAGTAGTACTTATCCTCGGTGGGCAGCGCCAGCGTGTACCCGCCCGCGCGGCCTCTGGGGACGATGGAGATCTCATGCACCGGGCTTTGGGTGGCGCAGAAGCGGGTGACCACGGCGTGGCCCGCCTCGTGGTAGGCGGTGAGGCGGCGGTCCTTCTCGCTGATGGCGCGGCTCTTCTTCTCGGGGCCGGCGATCACCTTGATGGTGGCCTCCTCCACATCGCGCATGGCGATTTTGGTGGCGCCGCGGCGGGCGGCCAGCAGAGCGGCCTCGTTTAAGAGGTTGGACAGGTCGGCGCCCGTCATGCCGGGGGTGGTCTTGGCGATCACCGAGAGATCCACCGAATCCTCCAGCGGCTTGTTGCGGGCGTGAACCTTCAAAATCGCCTCGCGGCCCTTTAAGTCGGGGCTGTTGACCATCACCTGACGGTCAAAGCGGCCGGAGCGCAGCAGGGCGGGGTCTAAGATATCGGGGCGGTTGGTGGCGGCGATGATGATGACGCCCTCGTTGACGCCGAAGCCGTCCATCTCCACCAGCAGCTGGTTTAAGGTCTGCTCGCGCTCGTCATGCCCACCGCCGAGGCCGGCGCCGCGCTGGCGGCCGACCGCGTCGATCTCGTCGATAAAGACGATGGAGGGCGCCGTCTTCTTGGCCTCGCCAAAGAGGTCGCGCACGCGCGAGGCGCCGACGCCGACAAACATCTCGACAAAGCTCGAGCCTGAGATCGAGTAAAACGGCACGCCGGCTTCACCGCTCACCGCCTTGGCAAGCAAGGTCTTACCGGTTCCGGGCGGGCCGTAGAGCAGGGTGCCCTTGGGGATGCGGGCGCCGATGTCGAGATACTTTCTGGGGTTTTTGAGGAAGTCGACGATCTCGGCCAGCTCCTGCTTCTCCTCGTCGGCACCGGCGACATCGGCGAAGGTGACCTTCTCGCCGCCCTCCGGCGACACCTTGGCGTTGCTCTTGCCGAAGTTCATCACCTTGCCGCCGCCGCCCATCTGCTGGTTCATCATGAAGTACCAGAGCAGGCCGAAGACGATGGCGATGCCCAGATACGGCAGCACCGACAGCCAGAAGGGCATGGTGTACGGCGGCTTAAAGTCATAGTTCTTGATGACGCCCTTGGCCACCTGGCGCTCGATCTCCTCCATCGGGATGCTGGCCTGGAAGAGGGCGAGGCTGGGCAGCGGGAAGGAGATCTCCGTCCCCGCCGCGTCGTTGAGCTTCATCTGGAGGTAGTTTCGATCGTCCACCACAAACTCCTCCACCTGCTCGGTGCGGAAGAGCTCCACCATGTCCCCGTAGGTCATGGGGTCGGTCTCCACCGGGGTGCGCAGGGCGGAGGTGGCGTAGTAGAACAGTCCCAGCAGCAGGGCATAGAACAGCAGGGTGCGGAAAAGACCGCCGCGCGGGGACATGGGGGTCCTTGGGTTGGGCTTGTTGTTTTGGTTCAAAAAATCAACTCCTTTTCCTGACCGCCTGAACTGCGGAGCGGGAATCCCGTCCGCCCATCATGCTCTCAGCCTGTCAAACCGTCCGCTCTGCTTCGCGCTGCGGCGGGCGTCCCGCTCCCCGGGGCGCGGTTTCGACAGCCTGACCTTCTCAGATCATTATCCTTCGCCGTAAACCCGCGGGTCGAGAATCCCGACATAGGGCAGGTTCCGGTATTTTTCATCGTAATCAAGGCCGTAGCCGACAACGAACTCATCGGGGATGATGAAGCCCTCGTAGTCCACCTCCAGGGTGACCTCGGGGTGCCGGCGGCCGGGCTTGTTGAGCAGCGTGCAAACCTTGACATCGGCCGCGTCCTTGCTTTTGAGCAGCTCGGTGATGTAGCTCAAGGTGAGACCGGAGTCGAGAATGTCCTCCACGATGAGAACCTCCTTGCCGGCGATGGGGCTGGAGAGATCCTTGATCACCTGGACCACACCGGAGGTTTTGGCCCCCGAGCCGTAGCTGGAGACGGCCATGAAGTCCATGGTCAGCGGCAGGTCGATGGCCCGCATCAAATCGCTCATGAAGACGACCGAGCCCTTGAGGATCCCGACCAGGTGCAGCGGGCGGCCGTTGTAGTCTCTGGTGATCTGACGGCCCAGCTCCGTCACACGCTCACGCAGCTCACGCTCGGTGAGCAAAACTCTTGACAGGTCCTTTTCCATGAGAAAGCTCCTTACCCCTTTAAGACAGGGTTGTTTTTATTTTGTCCCACCGTCGGCCGCCCCGTCGGGCAGGCCGAGGAAGGGGGCGATGGCGGCATCGGGCAGCCATTCCAGCACCAGGGCGTCCTCCCCGTCCGCGGCGGCGGCTTGTTCGGCCGGGCCGAGCGGGGCCAGGGCGACGATCTCGCCCCCGCACTCCACCACCGGCATCAGCGGGCGGAGGAAGGCGGGGATGCCGGCCTCCGCCATCAGGTGGGCAAGCGGCGCCTCCCTGCGTCGGACGAGGCGGCAGCGTTCGCCCTGCCGCGGCGGCCGAAGAGAAAGTGCATCCAGTATTATACCACAGGAGAGGCGGTGAATGGTAGCACCTTTTCCTGAATTTTTTCCGATTTCTTTGCCGGTTTGACGAGAAACACGCAGCGCCCCGAAAAAGAACAGCGGGTACAGGCCCTCTCTGTCAACAGAGAGGTGATACGAGGGCGGCTGCCAGTCCCGCCGCATCACCGCCAGCACCCCGCAGGAGTGGTGGGCCATAAGGCCGCCGCCGGGCTGGCAGCGGCCGGCGCCGCCGAGGGCCAGCTCCGCGAGGCGTTCGGCCTGGGGCAAAGAGAGGGTGACACCTAACTGCCGCTGCAGCTCACGGCGCAGGTGACGCCGCGCCAGCGCCGGGGCCACCGCCTTCAGCGGGGCGGTGGGCAGCAGCAGCAGACCGGCGAAGGAGCGGGCGGCGGGCAGGTCGTCCACGAGGGCGTCGAGCAGCGCCGCCTCCTCCCGCAGCAGCGACGCGGTGCGGCAGAGGGTGCGGGTGAGGTTCGGGTTGTACTCCGCCTCCAGCTGCGGCAGCAGATGGTGGCGGATGCGGTTGCGGCGGTAGCGGTCTTCAAGATTGGTGGAATCGGTGACGTAGTCGAGGCCGTGGCGGCGGCAGTAGTCCTCCACCTCGGCGCGGGTGACCTCCAGCAGCGGGCGGACGAAGCCGGGCCGGGCGGGCGGGATGCCGGCGAGGCCCTCGAGGCCGCTGCCGCGCAGCAGGTTGAGCAGCAGCGTCTCCGCCTGATCGCTCGCCGTGTGCGCGGTGGCGACAACGGGGGCGGCGGGGGGCTCCTGCCCGGCGCAGGCAACGGCGTCGGCAAAATGGGCGACGGCGGCCGCCTGCTCAAACAGGGCGTAGCGCGCCTCGCGGCCCGCCTGCTCCTCACCGATCCGCCGCTCCTTTGCCTGCGCCCGCACGTCCACCCGGGCGGCGTGCAGGGGGATCCCCCGCTCGGCGCAGAAGGCGGCGACGAAGGCCTCGTCCGCAAAGGCGTCCTCCCCGCGCATCAGGTGGTTTAAGTGGACGGCGGAGAGGGCAAGGCCCAGCTCCTCCTTTAAGGTGAACAGGGCGTGGGTCATGGCCACCGAGTCCGCGCCGCCGGAGAGGGCGGCGATGACGTGGCGACAGTCCGGCGGCAGCAGCTGCCGCAGGGCGCGGCGGACGGCCTCCTGCAGGGGGTCACTCTTTTTGTCAGGACGGCTCATGGCGGGTCTCCAGCGTCATGAAGCGGGTGTACTGCCCGTTCCAGAGGAAGTCGATCGAGCCGGTGGCGCCGTGGCGGTTTTTGGCCACCGAGCAGTTGACGATGTTGCGGGCCTCGAGATCCGGGTTGTCGTCGTCGCGATAGAGGAAGATGACAATGTCGGCATCCTGCTCGATCGAGCCGGATTCGCGAAGGTCTGAGAGCATCGGCTTCTTGTCCTTGCGCGACTCGCTGGCGCGGTTGAGCTGGGAGAGGGCGATGACGGGGATGTCCAGCTCTCTGGCCATGATCTTTAAGGAGCGCGAGATCTCGGCCACCTCCTGGGCGCGGTTGTCGCTTCGGATGCCGGAGCGCATCAGCTGGAGGTAGTCGATGATGACAAGGCCGATGTTCTTCTCCCTGCGCAGCTTGGCCTTGATCTCCTGCACGGTGACGCCGGCGTTATCGTCGATCTTGACCGGGGCGTCGCCCAGGATGGAGACGGCTTCCGCCAGCCGCGTCCACTCATCGGGGCGGATCTCGCCGGTGCGCAGGCGGTAGGAGTCGACCAGGGCCAGCGCCGAGATCATGCGCGAGACCAGCTGCTCGCCGGACATCTCCAGCGAGAAGATGGCCACCCCCTTCTGCTCCTTGATGGCGACGTGGCTGGCGATATTTAAGGCCAGCGAGGTTT
>JAFQKL010000006.1 GCA_017396965.1 Clostridia bacterium | reverse complement strand
GGGGCGGCGCTTGACATTTCCCCCACCCCACCCCGTTTTTTTCCTCCTCCCCTGCATATCATAGCAGCAGACAGCCCATCCTCACAGCAGACGCTGTCAGCAAAAAGGAGGAACCCCCATGAACAAATTCACCGAGACCGCCACCGGCGCGCTCAACCGCGCCCTGGAGTGCGCCCGCGAGCTGGGGCACACCTTTATCGGCAGTCAGCACCTGCTCTACGGCCTCGCCGCCCAGGAGGGCGGGCTGGCGCAAAACGTGCTGAACACCGCCGGCGTGCAGGCCCCCGCCGTCCTCGCTTTGATCGAGCGGCAGGACGGACGCGGCGCGCGCTCCGCCGTCGCCCCCTGCGACCTCACCCCGCGCAGCAAGCGGATTATCGAGGGCAGCTATGCCGCCGCCGCCTCCTTTGGCCACAGCTATATCGGCACCGAACACCTGCTGCTGGCGCTGCTGGAGGAGTCGGGCTCCGCCGCCATGCTGCTGCTCTCGGAGCTGGGGGTGGACGTGGCCCGCCTCGCCCGCGAGATGGCGGCGGCGCTGGGCCGTGCGCGGGAGGAGAAGTCGCAGGGCGGGACGAAGAACGCCAAAACCCCCACCTTAAACCAGTTCTCCCGCGACCTCACCGAGATGGCGCGGCAGGGCAGGATCGACCCCGTCATCGGCCGCGAGAGCGAGACGGACCGCGTCATCCAGATCCTCTCCCGCCGTCAGAAGAACAACCCCTGCCTCATCGGCGAGCCGGGCGTCGGCAAGACGGCGGTGGCCGAGGGCCTTGCCATCCGCATCGCCGAGAGCCGCGTCCCCGAGCCTTTACGCGGCAAGCGGGTGGTGGCGCTGGACCTGCCCTCGATGATCGCCGGGGCCAAGTACCGCGGCGAGTGTGAGGAGCGGCTGAAAACCGCCGTCGAGGAGGTGCGCATGGCGGGGGCCGTGATTTTGTTCTTCTACGAGCTGCACACCTTAGTCGGCGCCGGCGCCGCCGAGGGGGCGGTGGACGCGGCCAACATCTTAAAGCCCTCCCTCGCCCGCGGCGAGCTGCAGGTGGTGGGGGCGACGACGGGGGACGAGTACCGCCGCCACATCGAAAAGGACGCCGCCCTCGAGCGCCGCTTTCAGCCGGTGACGGTGGGGGAGCCGACCGTCGAGGAGACGATCTCCATCCTGCGCGGCCTGCGCGACCGCTACGAGGCCCACCACCGCGTCAAGCTCACCGACGAGGCACTCCGCGCCGCCGCCACCCTCTCCGACCGCTATATCTCCGACCGTTTCCTGCCCGACAAGGCCATCGACCTCATGGACGAGGCCGCCTCCCGCGCCCGCCTCTCGGCCTACACCCGTCCCCCCGATCTGCGCGCCCTCGAGACGGAGCTGCAGAGCATCGGCCAGGAGAAGGAGGCCGCCGTGGCCGCGCAGGAGTTCGAGCGGGCGGCGCAGCTGCGGGACAAGGAGCGCCGCCGTCAGGCCGAGCTGACGGGGCGGCGGCAGGAGTGGGAGCAGCGCACCCGCGCCTCCGGCACCGTCGGCGCCGAGGCCATCGCCGAGGTGGTGTCCGGCTGGACCGGCATCCCGGTGGGCCGTCTGCAGGAGGGCGAGGCGGCGCGGCTGCTGGGGCTGGAGGCGGCGCTGGCCTCCCGCGTCATCGGCCAGGAGGAGGCGGTGGCCGCCGTCGCCCGCGCCGTGCGCCGCGGTAGGGTGGGGCTGAAGGACCCCGACCGCCCGGTGGGCAGCTTCCTCTTTTTGGGGCCGACCGGCGTCGGCAAGACCGAGCTGTCCCGCGCCCTGGCCGATGCCGTCTACGGCAGCGAGGATGCCCTGATCCGCATCGACATGAGCGAATATATGGAAAAGCACACCGTCTCCCGCCTCATCGGCTCGCCGCCCGGCTACGTCGGCTACGACGAGGGCGGCCAGCTCACCGAGCGGGTGCGCCGCCGTCCCTACAGCGTGGTGCTGTTCGACGAGCTGGAAAAGGCCCATTCCGACGTCTGGAGCATCCTGCTGCAGATTCTGGAAGACGGCCGCCTCACCGACGCGCAAGGGCGCAAGGTGGATTTTCGCAACACCATCGTCATCTGCACCTCCAACATCGGCGCCCGTCTGCTCACCGGCGGCAGCCGCCTGGTGGGGTTTGACACCTCCCTCTCGGCGGAGGAGAAGAACGCCCGCGAGGCGGTGTTAAAGGAGCTGCGGGCGACCCT
>JAFQKL010000049.1 GCA_017396965.1 Clostridia bacterium | reverse complement strand
GGTGCGCTGACGCAGAGTATACTCTCAGATCGAAGGTGCCTGCTGTGATGCAGACATGGGGCGATGCCACAGAGTGGCTATCGCCCCTCTTTCCATTATGGGGTGCGAGGGGGCCGGTCTGTCAAGGGACGGGTAGTATTTTTGAAAATCCTTGCGGGGGACGGATTTTCAAAAATCTCCACCCTTGAACCCTTGACAGACCTGACTTTTCGCGGCTGTTCGGGCGCTCTGCGGCGGGCAAGGCGGTACCCGTAGGGCAAGCTTGCCGCGTCCGGTTCGGGTGCTGCGCGGCGGGCGAAGCCTGCGCAGACTCCCTCAGTCGGCTCCGCCGACAGCTCCCTCGAAGAGGGAGCCGGGGTGCGTGGGGCAGGCTTTCCGCCCCGCACAAAAAGGACGCGCCGCAGACGGTGCAGCGCGTCCTTTTTCCTCATTGGACAGCATGACAGCAGACAAGGATAACAGAAAAGACAACAGAAGAGACAGCAGTTATGGATGGCAGAAGATAGGACAGCAGATGCGCGCAAGCACCCAAAGGCTCCGGCGCACAGGCGGCGTCCTACACCCCCGTATGCGGCACCAGCTTTTCCTCCTCGTGCCCTCGTTCCTCGATCTCCTCCACGCGGGTCAGCCCCCGCTGATCTCCGGCGTGCAGACGGAAGGTCTGCCAGGCCTTCATCACCACGTTGATCACCAGAATCACCAGCGAGACCGCCACCGCGCTCTCCCACTTGC
This sequence comes from Clostridia bacterium, assembly GCA_017396965.1. Classification (GTDB taxonomy): domain Bacteria; phylum Bacillota; class Clostridia; order Oscillospirales; family Feifaniaceae; genus Galloscillospira. Next base: position 3,639 of record JAFQKL010000049.1, on the reverse strand, counting down.
CCTGATCGCTGTAGGCCGTGATCTGCAGCGCCAGCGTCGTCAGGCGGGAGCTGTACAGCAGCGAGACCGCCGAGATGGTGACCATCGTATTGGTAAAGAAGTAGACAAATACATCCAGCAGCATCCGCCGGCTGTTGGGCAGAATCACGTCAAACAGCACCCGCACCGGCCCGCCGCCCAGCGTCTGGCAGACGGCCTCAAGGTTGGGGTTCAGGAGCTTGAAATGGCTGATCGCCATCATGTAGGGCGAGCCGAAGAAGTGCATGACGTTGACGATGATGAGGATGAAGATGGTGTTGTACAAGGGCGTCCCGCGGAAGAACATGGCGTAGGCAAGGCCCAGCGCCAGGCCGGGGATGGCGAGGGAGGTGATATACAGCGCGTGGGTCACCTTCTTAAGCCCCGCCGGGGCGTTTGCCGAGCGGATGTACATATAGCCCGCCGCCAGCGACAGCACCGTGCCGGCAAGGCCGGTGAAGAAGGCGATCAGCACCGAGTTCTTGATCAGGTTGCCGAGCCGCCCCACCGTGATGATCCGCTCGAAATGCTCGAAGGTGATGGTCATGTCGTAGGGCCAGGCGCGGATGAAGGGGGTGATGACAATGAGGGCGATGGGCACCAGCAGCACCGTCAGCACCAGCCAGAAGCCGATTCTCTGCAGCGGATGATACCGCCCCGAGTTGACCGGCACCGGGTTTCGCGAGGAGGCCACCTGCTTTTTGCTGAAGTAGAGCACGTCCAGCAGATACACCCCCACCGCCGGGATGAGGATGAAGGTGGAGTAGATGGCGCCCTTGCCGAAGTCGAGCAGCCCGATCACGTTCTTGTAAAAGAGCAGCGGCAGGATGGGATAGGTGCCGCCCACCGAGAGGGGGATACCGTAGTCGGTGAAGATCATGGTGAAGGTGACCGAGAAGGCGGAGAAAATGGCGTATTTCATCACGGGGAGGGTGATGTCGAAAAACCGGCGCACCGGCTGCACCCCCAGGATCGCCGCCGACTCAAACAGCCGCCCGTCCAGATTGATCAGCGCCTGACTGAGCACCAGGAAGGCGAGGGGGAAGGCATAGAACAGGCTGCCCAAAATGATGCCAAACGGCCCGTAGATCGGCAGCTGCGTCCCGATGAGGCGGGTGACGATGCCCATCTTGCCGAAGAGGTAGACGATGACAAGGCCATGGGTGATGGAAGGCACCAGCATCGGCAGAATGGCGAGAAAGCGAAAGAGCGGCCGCCGCTTGGCGGGCAGCTTTAACTCCACCACATAGGCGAAGAAGAAGGCCATCGCCACCGAGAGCAGGCTGGCGCAGAGGGTCACCACCACCGAATTGCGGATGGCCTCCAGCGTGGAAGGCCCGGTGAGCACATCGACAAAGCCCTGCCAGACGGGGCTGAAATCGAAGGCGCCCTTCAGCAGCGTCAGCATCGGCAGGATGAGGTTGGCAAGGACGATGACGATGAGCAGGATCAGCGTCAGCGCGGCGGAGCGGCGGCGCCAGGAATTGGTCTCACGACGTTGCTTTCGGCTCACCGGCGCTCCCCCTTTTCAGATCCCAGATATAGCGGGCACGCTTGTTGATCTGGTCGATGATGAAGGTCTGGATGAAGGGGTTGCCTTCGGTTTCATACAGCTCCTTCGGCGGGGCATCGGCCTCGATGACACCGTGGTTCATGAGGATGATGCGGTCGCTTAAGGAGAAGGCCTCCTCCTGGTCGTGGGTGACCATCATCATGGTGATGTCGAACTGCTTTTGCAGATCCTTGAGCTCGGCGGAGAGGTCCACCTTGACCACCGCGTCGAGGGCGGAAAACGGCTCGTCGAGCAGCAGCAGGTCGCAGTCGAGCACCAGCGAGCGGGCGATGGCGGCGCGCTGCTGCATACCGCCCGACATCTGCGAGGGCAGCTTTTTGACGGCGGCGTCGAGGCGCAGCATCTTCAGGGTGGTCATCACCCGCTCCTTGATCTCCTCCGCCGGCTTTTTGCGCAGCTTTAAGCCGTAGGCGACATTGTCGTAGAGGGTCATGTGCGGGAAGAGGGCGTAGTCCTGAAAGACGATGGAGAAGCCGCGCTTGTCGGGCCGCAGGTCGGTGATGTCCTTCTCCTCGTGGTAGATGCGGCCGCTGGTGGGGGATTCGAGGCCGCAGATGGTGCGCAGCAGGGTCGTCTTGCCGCAGCCGGAGGGGCCTAAGATGGAGATGAACTCGCCCTTTTGCACGCGGCAGTTGACGTCGATCAGCACATGGTGGTCGCCGAATTCCTTATTCAAGTTCTCCACCCGAAGGAGATCACTCATAGCGCGCACTCCATTCTGCGGTGAGTTTGGTCTTCAGCTCGGCATCGGAGATGCCCTCCATGTCCAGCACCTTGAAGTCGGCGGGGTAGCTGCCGCGGTCGGGCTGGCCCTCGAGGACGGCAATGTTGTAGTTGTTGAAGACGGCGTTGCCCTCGGGGGAGGTGATGGCCTTCATGACCTCGAGGACAAAGGCGGAGGGCTCCTCCTCACGGTTGATGAGCAGGGTGGTGTCGTAGTCAAAGGGGGCGCCTTCCTCGGCGAAGACCACCTTGACGGGCTTGCCCTCGCTCTCGAGGCGCATTCCCTCATAGTCGATGCCCAGGCCGATGGCCGCCTCGCCCTTCTCCACATAGGTGGAGGGGATGGAGCCGGATTCGCCGAACAGCATCACGTTTTCGGCGAGCTTGTCAAAGTAGGCCCAGCCCTCTTCCTCGCCGTAGAGATTGAGGATACCGAGCAGGAAGAAGTAGCCGGTGGAGGAGCTGACGGGGTTGGTCATGACGATGTGGCCCTTGTAGACGGGGTCGAGCAGGTCTTTGTAGCTCTTCGGCTCGGGGAGGTTGTGCTTGGCAAGCTCCTCGGTGTTGAGCAGGATGGCGCCGCACCAGACGCCGTTGGGGTTGACGATGTGGTCGGCGTCGGCATACTCGGCCTTAAAGTTGGTGCCTTCCGGGGTGTAGGCCCGCAGCAGACCTTCTCCCTTTAAGGTGTTGGCATAGGAGCTGGAGAGGGAGAGGGCGATGTCCGCCTCGGTGGCGGTGCCTTCGGCCTGCAGCTTGGCGGCCAGCTTGCCGGAGGACATATAGGTGATGTTGATCTCGGCATCGGGGAATTTCTCCTCCAGCCAGACCTTCTGGATGGCGATCTGATCCTCATAGTTGGCGGAGAGGATGTTGACCACCTGCGCATCCCCGGAGCCGCCGGAGCAGGCCGCCAGGGTCAAGAGGGCTGCCGCCGTCAGCAGCAGGGCAAGGATCTTGCGAAGCTTCATAGTTTTATTCCTCCTATATTTATTATTGATTATTTTTAAAAGATATTCGCCGCGAGCCGGCGGCAGAAGGCTGTCCCATGAAAAATGCCGGCACGAGGACCCCCGGCCGGCAGAAAAGAGTATGACAAATAATGCAGCAGCCCCACTGGGGAGGGTCTTGCGGCAAGCTGAAAACAATACCCTTCTCCGCCTACGGGATTAGCTGACGGGTTAGAGAAAGAAGGTTCTCCGCGGCGGCGCCGCTGCACCCCAAAAATTGGTTCTCCCGCTACCTGTAAGATACTCGGCAAGGTTTATTATAACGTAGTTGACAGAAGAAATCAAGAGTTTTTTTGCAACGGGCGGGAAAGGGTC
>JAFQKL010000048.1 GCA_017396965.1 Clostridia bacterium | reverse complement strand
CTGGCGAATTTTGTGGTAAAATAAGAAAAACCCCTTGCCCCAACCGCATGGGGCCGAAAAGGAGTGGAGCGGAGCCATGAATGCCAACGAGCGTCGCAAGGTCATCCTCGAGGTGCTGTCGCAGAGCAGCGGCCCGGTCAGCGCCGGGGTGCTGGCGCAGCGTCTCTCCGTCAGCCGCCAGGTGGTGGTGGGCGATGTCGCCCTGCTGCGCGCCTCCGGGCACGAGATCACCGCCACCGCGCGCGGATACCTGCTGGAGCGGCCGGTGTCGGAGGGCGTCATCCGCCAGGTGGCCTGCCGCCACTCCTCCGCCGAGATGGAGGCCGAGCTGACTGCCATGGTTGACCAGGGCTGCACTGTGCTCGATGTCGTTGTCAACCACCCCATCTACGGCCCCCTCACCGGCCCGCTCTCGCTGAGCAACCGCTACGAAGTCGGCCAGTTCCTCGCCCGGTGCGTCCGCCTCGGCGCCATCCCCCTCTCCCACCTCACCGGCGGCATCCACCTCCACACCCTGCGCTGCCCCGATGAGGAGGCCTACCGCCGCGTCCTCACCGCCCTCTGGGAGCTGGGCATCCTGCTCGAGGAGTGACGGCTGCACCCCCCTCTCTCAAAACACAAGGCCCTGCCGCCGGCAGAGCCTTTCTTTTTTTGTCGCTTTTCCAAAGACGTCCGCCCTCGGAAGACGAATGCCCTTGACAAGCAGAGCGGTTCGGCGTACAATAGGAATCACAGAAATCTGTCAACAATAATTGCCTTTTTCCGGCAAGAAATCAGGTGTTTCTCATGAATCTCAAGCAATTCCTCGCCCGAAAAAACATTGTCATCACCGCCCACCGCTACGGGATCGACGCCCTCGGCGCCATGGCGCAGGGTCTGTTCTGCTCCCTGCTCATCGGCACCATTCTCAACACGGTGGGCAGTCAGTTCGGCATCGGCTTTCTCACCGCCACGGTTGTCACCATCAACGAGGTGCCGTACACCGTCGGCGGCCTCGCCTCCTTCATGAGCGGCCCGGCGATGGCGGTGGCGATCGGCTATGCCCTGCAGGCGCCGCCGCTGGTGCTGTTTTCGCTGACCACGGTGGGCTACGCCTGCAACGTGCTGGGCAAGGCCGGCGGCCCGCTGGCGGTGCTGTTCGTCGCCGTGCTGGCGGCGGAGTGCGGCAAGGCGGTGAGCAAGGAGACCAAGGTGGACATCCTCGTCACCCCGATCGTCACCACCCTGATCGGCATCGGCTTCGCCTACCTCATCGCGCCCCCCATCGGCGGCGCCGCTTCCGCCTTCGGACAGGTGATCCGCCGTGCCACCGAGCTGCAGCCCTTCCTCATGGGCATCATCGTCTCGGTGCTGGTCGGCATCGCGCTGACGCTGCCCATCTCCTCCGCCGCCATCTGCTCGGTGCTCGGCCTCACCGGCCTCGCCGGCGGCGCGGCGGTGGCCGGCTGTTCGGCACAGATGATCGGCTTTGCCGTGATGAGCTATAAGGAAAACGGCTGGGGCGGCCTCATCAGCCAGGGCCTTGGCACCTCGATGCTGCAGATGCCCAACATCGTCAAAAACCCCAAGATCTGGACGGCCCCCATCCTCACCTCCGCCATCACCGGCCCCCTTGCCACCTGTCTCTTCAAGCTGGAGATGAACGGTGCCGCCATCAACTCCGGCATGGGCACCTGCGGCCTGTGCGGCCAGCTCGGCGTCTGGACCGGCTGGGTCGCCCCCTCGGCGGAGGCGCTGGCGGAAGGGGCGATGGCCATCGTCCCCACGGCGTTTGACTGGGCGGGCCTGCTGCTGATCTCCTTTGTGCTGCCGGCGGTGCTCTGCCCGATCATCAACGCCTTCTGCCGTAAAATCGGCTGGGTCAAGGACGGGGATCTGACGCTGTCGTGAGGGAGAGCCCGACTGCTGCGCTCTGGTTCTGCTCGTAGAATAATATGGATGAGAAAACGGCCCCGAACTGTTCCCGGGGCCGTTTTTGCATGATTGGGGGGGCGTTGTTCATCGAAGGTTCCTCGAAGACGGGTCAGCCATCCTCCCCGGGATCCACCCATCCCTCCCGGGCGAAGGCCGCTGCGATCCGCCCCGGTCTTTCGTGTAGCTGTGCCCCGTTCAAAATATCGTCCGCCATCAGGCGGATCTCCTCCCCTTTCACTGTGCGGCAGGAGACGAGAAAGCCGGTTCCGTCCACCTGCCGCAGCCGCACTGCCCCGTCCAGCCAGAGGCCGCCCTGCCAGTGTACGGCGAGGGGGTCTTCCACCGGATAGGCCGCCTCAAAGCGGAACACCTCATAGGAGGCGCCTTCCTGTTCAAAGGAGAGGACGGGGATGGGGCTGAGCCGGACCACTTCATACCCGGTCAGCGGCTGCTCTGAATGCTCGATCACCTCCGTACAAAACCGCTCGATCGGGCCGCCGAAGCGGGTGAGCGCCTCTGCATCCAGCTCGTGCGGGCGGTTGTAGACGGTGCGCAGCTGTTCCCAGAGGGCGCGGTCCTCTACGGCAAAGCGCACGAGGTTGCTGCTACCCCGTTCCCGGTGGCGAAGCTCGACCAGACCCTCCTGCAGCGGGTCGGCACTGAGCTCCAGTGTCTCCCCGACGTAAATCTGCTGCGCCCCCATGCCGAGTGTGAGACTGACCGTCCAGCAGGTCCAGGACAACCTCTCGCTCGGCACGCGGCGGGAGGCGGCGGCGTTGAGCGCCTCGATCAGCGGCGGGATTTCCTCCGGCCACAGATTGCCATTGTGCCAGGAGGCGTGGATCACCTCCTCCGTCGTCAGGACGGCGAGCCGCTCCAGGGCCGGATGCTCCGGCAGGCGTAGACGGGCGGTGTTGAGGATGTAGTCCCAGAGCGCGGGGGCCTCGACATAGAGCAGACCGTCATCACAGGAGAAGCGGGCGGCGGTCTCGGGGTCGGGGAACTCGAGCACCGTGTTGAACTCGTTGCTGTGCAGGATCCAGCGGCCGTCCGGCAGGTCGAGGGTCAGTCAGCTGTCGTGTCCGATCCGCTCCGGCTCGACCGGGTGACTCTCCGAGGGCCGGAGCTCCGCGAGCAGCAGCAGGGCGGCGCGCTCCTCCTCAGGCAGCTCCCACTGGATCATCCGCTCCCCGTCGCCGCGGCTAAGCCGGGCGGACAGGAGCTGTTCCGCCGTGAGCCCTGCGGCCCAATCTGTGAGCCCTTCGCCCGGCGTGCTGCCGCGGCAGCCAGTCAGCAGCAGGGCGAGGATCAGAAGGACGAGGATCAGAGGGAATCTTGTCTTCATGATACACACTCCTCTCTCCGGCACAGCCGGCGCGAATGGCACAACAGGCCGACCCCGTCTCCGGAGTCGGCCTGTCGCATCATGTTGTCATTTGAACCAAGACTCGCGCACGGCTCAGTCAGCCGCGACGGCTGTAGTGTCGGTGTCCTCGACATAGTCGGCGATGTCGGCCTCGGTCTCGGTGCCGACGACACCGGCGTCAGGAGCGGCCTCGGTGTCGATCTCCACATCGGGCACCTCGATCTCCTCCGCCCAGGCGTCCGGCTCGTTTTCGGTGGTGACTTCCACAATCTCCGACTCGGTGGCGACGGTGCCGAAGAAGACCATGCCCAGCAGCTCGCTGAGATCCACCACCTGCTCCCCTTCGGCGGGGGCGGCGGGCAGGGTCTCGCTGCTCTCGGTCATCTCAGAGTCGGCGGTGATGACGATCTTGCCGATGTACTCGCCCTTGAACTCCATGAAGGTGGTGCCGGAGGTCTGGTCGCCCTCGGCAGAGATGTGGATCTCAAAGGGGAAGGCGCCGTCCGCCTCGAGGTCAAAGACCACGGTGCTGTCCGAGAGAACCCCCGCCTTCTCCGCGATCTTCATCTCAAAGAGGAAGGTGTCGACAGACTTCCAGATGCTGTCGTCCGCCAGCGAGGTCTCGGAGAGGCCGGCGGTGAGGCCGCTCTTGAGCAGGGCGGCCAGCAGGGAGGTCTTGGTGTGGCGCACACTGTAGGTGGTGAGGTCACCGCGGGTGGTGGCCTTGAAATAGTCGTCGCCATAGAGGATGTTGACAATGCCGGCAGCCAGCTTGGCGTCGTCCACCTTGTTGTACGAGTAAGTGGACTGGTAGATCAGATTGCCGATGGTGAACTGCTCGGCGAGGGCGGCGGGATTGAGGCCGGTCAGCTCATGAAGACCGAGTCCCCGGAGCAGCAGCCAGGTGTCTTCGTTGAACTGCTCCTCGCCGGTGAGGAGGTTGAGCGTCTCCTGTACCAGCGGCATCAGGCTGGTGCGGAAGTAGATGCTGTCCTCCTCCAGGTTGGTGATCACCGAGAACTCCATCGTTTCAAGCTGCTTCATCAGCTTCTCCTGCGCCGCCCGCTCCTCTTCGGTGGAGGCGGAGGCGAGAAGGATGTCGCCTAAAAAATCGGGGGTGGTGTCGATCCGCATCTCGAGCATCGCATCCTGACCGGAGGAGAGGCCGGTGATGGTGGCGACCGAGCGGGCGGTGTGGTTCTCCCCGTCGCCGTAGAGGGTGATCTCACAGGTGCCGGTCGACTTCGTCGCCATGGTGCCCATCTCGCTCTGGGTGGTGAGCGCCAGCTTGAGCAGGTGGTTGATGGCGCTGAACTGCTCGTCGATGGCGGCGATCACCAGGGCCGGGTCGTCCAGCTTGACAATCTCGTAGTAAGAATCCCAGGCGACCTCATAGCCGATCGCCTCGCCCAGGTGGCGCAGAGGCACCAGCACACGGCCCTGCTCATCGAGCAGCGGCGGCAGGTCCATGGGGACGGCGGTGGTCTCCTCGCCGTCGATCAGCACCAGCGTCTCGCTGCCGACGGTGGCCTTGAGCACCTTCCCGTCCGCAAAGAGGGCGGTGGCGGTTTCGCTTTCGGCGTCCCAGTCGAGCTCGGCGTCCAGCGCCTCGAGGACAGCGCGCAGCGGCAGCAGCACGCGGTCCTCCATCACCACGGGGCGGGAGTCGGCAAACGAGATGTACTCGCCGTTGATGCGCACGTTGACGCCGTCATAGTAGGGCAGCCCCTGCTCGACGCGCCAGGCGCGCTTCTCCTCGGCCAGCTCCTGCTCATACTGCTCGTCGAGCAGCTTGAAATACTCGTCCCACTGCGTATCCGTCCAGAGTTCCATCTCCTCGGAGGTGGCATCCAGGTGAACGGGGGCGACCTCCGCAGCCGCCGGCTCAACCCCTGCCGTCTCCTCCGCCAGCGCGGGGAGGGGCAGGAGGAAAAGCGCCAGCAGCAGAGCGGACAAAACAGAAAGCCTCTTGCTCTTTCGCACGGTGATTTCTCCTCTCTTCAACAATTTTCCGAGCGGACGGCAGACCGCCCGCCGGGAGCCGTAAAGCGGCTCTAACGTCAGTATTATTGTATCATAGAATTGCGCATTTGTCCAGCGCAAAGACCGGCTCGCCCCCCGTACGGGACGGGTGGAGCGGCCTGGTTTGACGGCGGCGGTGTGCCGAATCCTGAAATAATTAGAAAGAAGAATTATTCTTATTAAAATACCCCTTGCAATCTCGTCAGACGTGTGTTAAGATAGAATTGCCTGAGCGCCTAGAACCAAGCGGGTTTTCCGCCGGTGGACAGTTGTGTGCAGACAGAGTAACGCCGCCCGCCGGAAGCAGCAGGCCGATAACGAATTGTAATTGTCAGAGTGCGCTCTGAGATCGTAAATACCATTCATTACAGTTGCAGGAGGATTAACCAATGCAGGTGACCAAGGACATCATCTACGTCGGCGTCAACGACCACAAGGTGGATCTTTTTGAGGGGCAGTATATCGTCCCCAACGGCATGGCCTACAATTCCTATGTCATCAAGGATGAGAAGATCGCCGTCATGGATACGGTGGACATCGGCTTTACCCACGAGTGGCTGGACAACCTCGAGAACGCGCTCGACGGCAAGAAGCCCGACTACCTCATCATCCAGCACATGGAGCCCGACCACGCCGGCAACATCGCAAACTTCATGCGCGCCTATCCCGACACCACCGTTGTCGCCAACGAGAAGACCTTCGCCATGATGGACAATTTCTTCGGCGATCTCGGCCAGAAGCGCAAGGTGGTGGAAAACGGCGAGACCCTCTCGCTCGGCAAGCATCAGCTCACCTTCGTCTTCGCCCCCATGGTCCACTGGCCTGAGGTCATGGTCACCTACGATTCCACCGACAAGGTGCTCTTCTCTGCGGACGGCTTCGGCAAGTTCGGCGCCAACGACGTCGAGGAAGAGTGGGACTGCGAGGCCCGCCGTTACTACATCGGCATCGTCGGCAAGTACGGCAAGCAGGTGCAGGCGCTGCTCAAGAAGGCCGCCGGCCTTGACATTCAGGTGATCTGCCCCACCCACGGCCCCGTCCTCAAGGAGAACCTCGGCCACTACCTGAGCCTCTATGACACCTGGTCCTCCTACGCGGTGGAGAGCGACGGCATCGTCATCGCCTACACCTCGATCTACGGCAACACCAAAAAGGCCGTGGAGCTGCTGGCCGACCGTCTGCGCCAGAGAGGCTGCCCCAAGGTCGTTGTCCACGATCTCGCCCGCTGCGACATCCACGAGGCGATTGAGGATGCCTTCCGCTATGGCAAGCTGGTGCTCGCCACCACCACCTACAATGCCGAGCTCTTCCCCTATATGCGCACCTTCATCACCCACCTCACCGAGCGCAACTATCAGAAGCGCACCATCGGCCTGATCGAAAACGGCACCTGGGCGCCCCTCGCCGCCAAGATCATGAAGGAGAGCTTTGCCGCCAGCAAGGACATCACCTGGCTCGACACCACCGTCCACATCAAAAGCGCCGTCAAGCCCGAGAACTACGAGGAGCTTGACAGAATGGCCGACGAGCTGTGCAAGGACTACATCGCCCGGTCCGACACCCTGGCCAACAAGAACGATCTCACCGCCCTCTTCCGCATTGAGTACGGCCTCTATGTCGTCACCTGCAACGACGGCAAGAAGGACAACGGCCTGATCGTCAACACCGTCATCCAGGTCACCAACGAGCCCAACCGCGTCGCCGTGACCATCAACAAGGAGAACTACTCCCACCATGTGATCAAGCAGACCGGCAAGATGAACGCCAACTGCCTCTCGGTCACCGCTCCCTTCCAGGTGTTTGAGACCTTCGGCTTCCAGAGCGGCCGCACCGTCAACAAGTTTGAGAACTGCGAGCCCCTGCGTTCCGACAACGGCCTCATCTTCCTGCCCAAGCACATCAACGCCTTCCTCTCCCTCGAGGTGATCAACTATGTTGACCTCGGCACCCACGGGATGTTTATCTGCGACGTCACCGAGGCCCGCGTGATCAACGATCGTGACACCATGAGCTACAGCTACTACATGGAGAACGTCAAGCCGAAGCCCGAGCTGGAGGGCAAGACCGGCTACGTCTGCAAGGTCTGCGGCTTTATCTATGAGGGCGAGGAGCTGCCCGAGGGCTATGTCTGCCCGCTGTGCAAGCACGGCCCGGTGGACTTTGAGAAGATCGAGGGCTGACCTGTTCAAAAAAGCAGCAGCTGTGAATCTATGAATCAGGAAAAAGGCACCGCAAGGTGCCTTTTTCTCAGTCTGTCGAAAAACCCCTATCTAAAAAATCTGAGAAAACCGCCTTGCCGGTTTTCTACCATATCCAGGGCGCGGGACCGGATGTCAGGGACACTGAAGGCGGGGAGACAGAAATGATTTGCCCCGTCCCCCGCAAGGGACAAAAAATTCTGTCGACCGCACCCTTGACAGGAGGGACAAGGGTCATGCTGTTGCCGAGGGCAGGCGGGAAAACAAGCATTTTTCCGCCTGCCTTCTATTTCTTCATGGCAAACAGAGCTTTTTCTTTTGTGTGGATGGCGGGAAAAGGAATGGCGCATTGTCT
>JAFQKL010000047.1 GCA_017396965.1 Clostridia bacterium | reverse complement strand
CGCCTGCTGATCGCCGCCGACTGCACCGCCTTTGCCTATGGCAGCTTCCATGAGGACTTCATCAAGAACCGCATCACCCTCATCGGCTGCCCCAAGCTCGACGAGGGCGACTACGCCGAGAAGCTGACCGAGATCATCAAGCACAACGACATCCGCGATGTCACCATCGTCCGCATGGAGGTGCCCTGCTGCGGCGGTCTGGAGAACGCCGTCAAGCGCGCCCTGCAGGCGAGCGGCAAGTTCCTGCCCTGGCAGGTGGTCACCATCTCCACCGACGGCCGGGTGCTGGACTGAGCCGGGGATCGCTCGAAGCAGATTCATCACAAGAGGAGGAGCCGAATATGCCGTATATTAAGAATGTGGAACACGAAAAGGTCTTCCCGCTCGCGGGCGAGGTGCAGGTCCAGCCGGGCCAGGTGGTGAGTAAGACGCTGGCGCAGAACGACCACGTCAGCCTCACCCTCTTCTCCTTCGCCAGGGGCGAGGAGATCGGCACCCACGACTCCGAGGGCGATGCCATGGTCACGGTGCTGGAAGGCGTCGGCCGCTTTACGGTGGATGGCGAGGTCTACTTCTGCAGGGCCGGCGAATCGCTGGTCATGCCGGCGAAAAAACCCCATGCCGTCTACGCCGAGGAGGATTTCAAGATGCTGCTCACCGTCGTCTTCCCGCTGCGGGGATGAAACCCTGAACACACAGAAGAAAAGCCCCTTCCGGACGCCGTGCCGGGAGGGGCTTTCCCGTTCCTCCCAACACAGGGCAGGGGAGTGCCTCATAAGGACCGCCACTTTGGATCATACTAGGGAAAAAGCCCTTAAAGGAGGTCTACGGATGAATTCGCCCCATCTGCCTCACCCCTCACTCTGGAGCCGGGTGGAGCTGCCGTCGCGCCCCCGGCTCGACCGCTCGATCGAGGCCGACGTCGCCGTGATTGGCGCCGGAATGTGCGGCCTGCTCATCGCCCACGCCCTCACCCGCCGCCATCGCCGCGTGGTGGTGCTGGAAGCCCGCCGCATGGCCGGTGGCCAGACATCCGGCACCACCGCCAAGATCACCGCCCAGCACGGCCTCATCTACCAGCGTCTGGTGCGTCAGCTGGGGCGGGAAAAGGCCCAGCAGTATGCCAGCATCCAGCAGCAGGCGGTGCTGGACTACGCACGCCTGATCCGCGAACTTGACATCGACTGCAACTTTGAGATCCGCCGCAGCGGCGTCTATGTCACCGAAGATGCGGTGCGTCTGCGCCGCGAGGCCGAAGCCGCCGCTTCGCTCGGCTTCTCCGTCAGCCTGGTGGAACACCCGCCGCTGCCCTTTGCCACCGCAGGGGCGGTCTGCTTTGAGGAACAGGCCCAGTTCCACCCTCTCAAATTCCTCCACCGCCTCTCAGAGGGACTTGAGATCTACGAACACTCCCGCGTTGAGCAGGTGGAGGATGAACGACTGGTGGTGGGTCCGCACACCGTCACCGCCAAAACCATCGTCTTTGCCTGCCACTACCCCTTTGTCAACATCCCCGGCTACTACTTCGCCCGTCTGCATCAGGAGCGATCCTACGTCGTCGCCCTGCAAAACGCAGGGACGGTGGACGGGATGTATGTGGACGGGGACGACAAGGGCCTCTCCTTGCGCAGCTACCGCGACCTCCTGCTGCTCGGCGGCAGCAGTCACCCCACCGGCGACAACAGCGAGGGCGGCCGCTACCGTCAGCTGCGAGAGCACGCCCGCCGCCTCTGGCCCGGCTGCCGCGAGGTGGCCGCCTGGTCGGCGCAGGACTGCATCTCGGCCGACGGCCTGCCCTTCATCGGCCTCTACTCGGCGGAGACCCCGAACTGGTTGGTGGCCACCGGCTTTGCCAAGTGGGGCATGACCAATTCCATGGCCGCCGCCCGCATCCTTACCGGCCACATCGTCGGTGAGGAGGACCCCAACGCCGCCGTCTTCTCCCCGCAGCGGTTCAGCATCACCGAGCTGCCGACCATGCTCCGCGAGGGCGGCCGTGCCCTCTCCGGGCTGACGCAGGAGCTGCTCTCCCTCTCCCATGGCGCTGCGGAAAAGCTGCCCCCCGCTCACGGCGGGGTGGTTGAGCTGGAAGGAAAGACGGTGGGCCTCTACCGCTCGGAGGAGGGCGAGGTCTTCGCCGTCGATGTCCGCTGTCCCCACCTCGGCTGTCAGCTCCGCTGGAATCCCGACGAAAAAAGCTGGGACTGCCCCTGTCACGGCTCCCGCTTTGACTATCGCGGCCGCTGGATCTGCGGGCCGGCGGAGAGCGACCTCCTGTCGCAGGGAACCCCCCGGTAATTCTCACAGAACAGGGCAGGGGAGGGGCGCCGCCGCGGCGCACCTCCCTTTTTCCGTCCAGATACAAAAAGGCGGCCTCCCCGCAGGAAAGCCGCCGCATACACAAGTCTTCCAAAGAGATCCGATCGAACCCCGCGCTCAGGCCTTCACCAGCCGCAGCATCTCGTCGAGATCCGGCAGATCGGTCAGATTGGAGGCGTAGCGCGCATAGCGCACCACCCCGTCGGCCCCGAGCACAAAAAGCGCGGGCAGCTGCTGTTCATCGCCCTCATAGGCGCCGTGCTCCAGCCCCAGCTTCTTGGCCTTCTTCAGCTTGCCGGGCAGGGCTGCGGAGAGGATGCCCAGCTTGCTTTTGGCCGGCAGAATGTCATACTTTCGGTAAAGCGCCCCCTCGGGATCGCAGACGATCTCAAACGGCGCCTCCACCTCCGCTGCCGTCTCCGGGACACTCTGCAGCACCACGACGACCCGCGCCCCCGCGGCCTCAAACTCGCCGATCCGCTCTTTCAGCTCATGCAGATCCACCCGGCAGACGGTGCAGCCGGCATAGCGCATGAACCACAGCAGAATGGTTCGCCCGTCGTCCTCTTTGAGCAGGGGATAGCGGAGGTTGTCCGGGGCGAGGAACTCAAAATTGTCAATCCGGTCTCCGATGCCAAGTCGTGCCATGGGAACGCTCCTTTCATTGCGGGGATCAGACCAGCTCTGCCTCCCCGTAGACAAAAATACTGCCGCACCGCGCGGCGCTCACCACACGGAAGCCCGACACTTCGAGGATATTGACAACATTACGGCTGAGACTGCTGTTGCCCCGGGTTGCCAGCCGATGCACCAGATTGACCCCGTCATACAGCAGCGCCGAAGGCCCGATGGGACGCAGATAGTCGATAAACAGCACCCGCCCCCCCGGCCGCATGGTACGCCGCAGCGCCGCCAGCACCCGGTATGGCTCGGTGGTGGCGGAGAGGACGAAGAAGAGACAGGCGTAGTCAAAGCTGTGCCGCCCGAAGGGCAGATCGTCCAGCCGGCGGGAGACAAAGGTGACCGGCACCTGGTGCATATCCTGCTTGTGGACGGATTTGGAGAAGCGGGCATCCACCAGCGTCAGCGAGTCAATGTGCTGGTAGGGGAAGTAGGGCAGACTCTTGCCGTCCCCCGCGCCCAGCTCGATGACATCTCCCGAGACGTTGGCCAGCATCCCCCGCCGCACCGTCTGCAGCACGTTCTCCCGCACCGGACGCACCCGGCGCACCGGGCGAAGACTCCATTTCATCCGCCATTCCTCCCTGCTGACAGAGGCCGAAAGCGGCCCGCTCCGTCAGTTCAGAATCACCAGACCGGGCGCCCTTTGTCAAAGAAAAAGGCGGGGCCTGCGAAGCTCACGTTAACTTTGTGTACTTATTATACCACACTTGGTGCGCTGATGCAATGGAACGGGAGAAAAGTCTCAGGCCGTACGAAAATAAGGCAGGCCGCCCCACAGACGGAGAGTTGAAATTCTCCGGCGGATATGGTAGAATAGTTCAAAAATCATCGGCAGGAATCGAAAAATCACCCTGCTGCGGGGAGAGAACGACCTTGAGATTCTACAGCACCTATTTCATGGCCATGCTGGCCTGCTACATGACCCTCTGCCTGCACAGCAAAACAGGCACCGATCTCCATCTCACCATGGCCGTGGCCGCGCTGTTCTGCACAGTGCTGTTCACCGTCAAAACCTATCGCCACTGGGACAAGCCCGCCCTGGAGCTGCTCTACCGCTTCATCCTGACGCTGTCGCTCGGCACGGGGTATCTGATGAGCCGCGGCGGCGTGACACCCCTGTTGCTGACAGCCCACCGCATCTGCGCCGGCGCCTTCGTCGTGCTGCTGATCGCGCTCTACTTCCAAAAGGCGTTTCTCCGCCGATAGGCAGAGAAAGCGGCCGGACAACAGAACAACGCAAGAAAAGTCCCCGACGGTCGAAAGACGGTCGGGGACTTTCTGACTTTTTGGCAAAGAGCCGGCCCGAAGAGCAGACCGCTCCCGCCTCACTGCGTCAGCAGCCGGTGCAAAAAGAGCGCCATATCCGCCCGGGTCAGCGGCTGACGGGGGGAGAGCAGCCCGTTTTCGTCCGGCAGAACCACCCCGGCCTGTGTCATGGAGGCGATGGTGGTTCTGGCATAGGAGGAGATGTCCGCCCGGTCGGCAAAGGCGAGCAGCTGCGTCTCCCCGGCGGCGGGCAGGGGCCGTCCCATCCGGGTCAGGGTGCGGTCGAGCAGCACCAGCGCGTCCTCGCGGGTCAGGGTGCCGAAGGGGAGAAACCGCCCGTCATCGCTGCCCAGCGCCACGCCGACTGAGCGGGCCGAGGTGATGGCCGCCGCGAAGTACAGCGAGGGGTCGACGTCGGAGAACCCGCTGTCGCTGCCGAGGGTGGGGAAGTGGAAGGCACGGCTGAGCATGAGGATGAAATCGCCGCGGATCATCTGCCCCGCGGGGTCGTAGCGGCCGTCGCCGACGCCGAGGGTGATGGCGTTGTCATAGAGAAACTCCACCGCCGCCACCGCGTCAGGCCGGCTGCCCATGTCGACAAAATGCACCGACTGTTCCGGCAGATCCACCCGGATCCGCACCCTGCCGGAACGGGTTGCGCCGCTGCGGTCGGTGCCGGTGTAGGGGATGACGGCCGTTCCCTCAAACCCGGCCCGGGGGACGAAGGTCACGGTGTCAATCAGCGGCGGCGAGAGGGTGCCGAACACCCGCCCGACCGGCACAGCCGTATTCACCGCCGTCGGCCCGCCGTAGTTCTGAAACAGCGTGCCGACGCTCCGCTCGGGCAGCTGAAAGATCACGGTGGACAGCTCCGCCCCGGAAGCCGCGGTAAAATCCGCCGCCCGCAGCGTCACCGCCGCGCCGCTTGTCTCATAAGAGACATCATTCGGTTCCCGGGCCGCAGTCCATTCCACCCGCACCGTCCCGGAAAAACTCCGTCCACCGCTGCTGATCCCGGTAAAGGGAATGTGGACACTGCGGCCGTCCGCCCCTGCAGCCGGCACAAAGGACAGCTCCCCAAGGGCGTTGGTACCGCTCAGATAACAGCGGGTGGAGGCGGCAAGCCGCTTTACCGCCGTGGTCCCATAGCTGAGATAAAGCACCCCTTGCGTCACGGGGGGAAGGGTGAAGGTCACATGGCCCAGATCCTCGCCGGTCTTCTCCCGGCAGAAGGCGTTGAAATCGGAGGCAAAGAAGGCAACCGCTTCCCCGGCGCTGCCGTGGCAGACGATCTCACTCTCCGCCACCGGGTCAACCACCGTGATCTCCACCCGCCCGGAAAAATCGCCCCCGCGCAGATTGCGGCCGGTAAAGGCTACGGAAGTGGTCCCAAGCCAGCCGGCCTGCGGCACAAAGCGCAGCTGATTGATCCCGGGAGTGCCGGTGCGCCGGTAGGCGACGGAGGAAACCGCCGCCGAGTTTCCGGCGAAATAGCTGCCGTTTGCGGCGGAGACGGGGAAAGAAAACCGCACATAATCAAGCGCATACCCGGTCAGATCAAGGCAAAGCGCGTTAAAATCCTCCGCCTCGAACACAACGGCGCCGTTTTGCTCCCCCCGATACAAAATCAAGCCTTCCTGAGGGGACGGTGTGACCACAAAGGTCAGCGTCCCGGTAAAACAGCCGCCGCCGACATCATAGCCGGTGTAAGCAAGTGTCCACTCGCCTTCGCTGCCGCCGGCAAGGAAGGAAAGCTCATTCAGCAGCGGGGATTTGCCTGCAAGGAAATAGTCTGCCGAAGTGGAGGCGACTTCGCGGTAGCTGCCGCCGTCGTAGCCGCAGACCAGCCGCCCAAGGCCGCCGGAGACGGTGTGAAACCGCACCCGCTCCAGCGCCCTTCCGCTCACCTCCCGCGAGACGGCATGGAAATCCGCAGCCTCCAGCGCCACCGCCTCTCCGGCGCGGACGGAATAGCGAAGTTCCCCTGCACTCTGCGTCACAGTGACAAGGCAGGTGTCCTTCCAGCCGCCGTCCTCCGCTGTGACCGTCACCGTCGCCGTCCCCGCCTGCCGCGCCGTCACCTGCCCGCTTTGGCTGACATCGGCCACCGCCGGATCGGAGCTGCTCCACGAAACCCGCCGGTTGACGGCGTCCTCCGGCAGCACAACGGCCGTCAGAGTGTAAGTGTGGTCGGTTGTCAGGGTCAGCGTATTCCGGTCCAGCCGCACCGACGCGGCGCCGCCGCTGTTTCGCACCGTCACCCGGCAGGAGGCGGAAAACCCGCCGTCCGCCGTTGTCACCGTCACCGTGGCAGCGCCCGCCCGCAGACCGGTCATCTGCCCGTTGTCGCGCACCGAGACCACCGAGGGATCGCTGCTGCTCCAGCGCAGCCCGGCATCCGTGGCCTGCGCCGGGATCACGGTGGCTGTGAGAACCCCCGATCCGCCCACCGTCAGCGAGTAGCCGTCGTAGTTGAGCCGCACCCCGGTGACCGGCACCGCTGCCCCCTCCACCGTCACCGTGCAGGCGGCGAACTTGCCGCCGTCCAGGGTGTGCACCAGCACCGAAGTCACCCCCGTGCCATGCGCTGTCACCCAGCCGTCGGCATCCACATCGGCCACCAGCGGGTCGCTGCTGTCCCACCGCACCCGCGGGTCGGCGGCGTTGACCGGCTGCACAACCGCGCGCAGCCGCACCCGCTCGCCCTGCCGCAGATTGAGGCTGCTGCGATCGAGCGACACGCCGCTCACCGCCGCGCCGCTGCGCACCACCGTCACCCGGCAGAGCGCCGACGCTGACCCCTCCTGCGCCCACACGCGCACCACAGCCTCCCCGGCCCCCACCGCCGTGATGGTGCCGTCGCGCACCGTGACCACCGAGACGTCGCTGCTCTCCCACAGCAGCGCGGCATCGCCGTAAGGATCGGGTACCGCCTCCGCCACCAGCCGCCGGCTCTCGCCGACCGCCAGCTCCAGCGCGCTGTCCGAAAGCGTGATCTCCCGCACTGTGTCAGCAGCGGCCTCCACCGTGATAAACAGGGTGTCCCGCACCACGTCGCCGTAAGCGTCGGTCAGCGAAACCGTGATGCCGACATGGCCGCTGCCGAGTCCTGTCACCACCGCCCGCAGCCCGTCGCCCGCCACCGAGGCCACCGCCGCATCGTCACTCTCCCAGGCGACGTCAACCCACGCGGCCCCCGGCTCATCCGGCAGGGCGGTCAGGGTCATGCTCTCGCCCACCGTCAGCCGCTCTCCGCCCGACAGTGTGACGTCAAACAGATCTGCCGCCCGCGCCGCCGGCGCAAAGCCCAGCAACACAAGGGGCAGCAGCCAAAGCAACAGCCCCCGGAGCATCCTCATCCTGCGCATCACAAGCTCTCCTTTTCTGAATGGATCAAAGAATATTTCGCGGAAATATACCGATTCCATTATACGATGTCCGCCCATCCGCCGCAAGCATTGGCCTGACGCAATCAGACCCCGCCTGCCCCCTGCGCCAGACCCCGCCGCGCCAGCGCCATCAGCTCCACCCGCAGCTGCGTCCGCTCCGGGCAGTGCCGCGCCGGAAACAGCTCCAGCACCAGCAGAAAATACTTGTCCACAAACCACCAAAGCCGCTGCGCCGTCGTGCAGGGCGGTGTCTGCCACACCTCCCCGCTCCCGTCTGCAGGACGGCAGCGCCCCACCAGCACCCCGTCCCGCCAAAGGACCTGCACCTCCCAATTCTCATACATCACAACGCCGCACACCTTCTCAGCCGCATCTTTGCCGTGTTCCACCACAAAACCTCCTTTTCTCGGTCTTCTATACAGGATAACAGATGCGGCAGAAAGCCAAAGACAACCGTATCGTCGCCTTTCCCGGCCGATGCTGTTTGACACGGAAGACGGCCCAAAAACATCTTAAATCAACAGCGCAGCAGGGGAGGCGGAAGGACAAAGAAAAAGCTCCCTGAAAACAGAAGTTTTCAGGGAGCCTGGAGCTGGTAGTCGGACTCGAACCGACGACCTGCGCATTACGAATGCGCTGCTCTACCGACTGAGCTATACCAGCATTTTGACGCGGATCCAAAGACTATGTTATTATAGCACACCGCCCCCCGGCGGTCAAGAGTTTCTTTTGTGAAAAAACAGGATCGCCTCTGCCTTGCGTCGGGGATGCGGGTGTGCTATGATGTGTTGTAATGAAATAAGCGGGGGATGATCCCCTTTCGGGAGGCAATCGGCATGGACAAGCTTGAAGCTCTTTCCCAATATTTCGGCCACACCGCCTTTCGCCCCGGGCAGGAGCGTCTGGTGGACGCCCTGCTCTCAGGGCGGGACGCCATGGGCATCATGCCGACCGGCGGCGGCAAGTCGATCTGCTACCAGATCCCCGCCCTGCTGCTGCCGGGGCTGACGGTGGTGGTCTCCCCCCTCATCTCCCTGATGAAGGACCAGGTCGCCTCCCTCAAAACCGCCGGCATCCGCGCGGCCTACCTCAACAGTTCGCTGACACCCCACCAGATCGACCTGGTCTGTGAGGGTCTGCTCGATGGCCTCTACCGCATCCTCTACGTCGCTCCCGAGCGGCTGGACACCCCCTCCTTTGTGGCGCTGATGCAGCAGCTGTCCATCCCGCTGGTGGCGGTGGACGAGGCCCACTGTATCTCCCAGTGGGGGCAGGACTTCCGTCCCAGCTACTTAAAGATTGCCGACTTTGTCGATGCGCTGCCCCGCCGCCCCGTCGTCGCCGCCTTCACCGCCACCGCCACGCCGCAGGTGCG
>JAFQKL010000046.1 GCA_017396965.1 Clostridia bacterium | reverse complement strand
TCTCCACCACCCTGGCGGAAGACGTCACCACCGCAGAAGAGGCCCACCGCATCCTGCTGGAGCTTGCGGACAGCGTCACCGCCCGAATGCGGGCCGACGGCGCCCGCGCCGCCTGCATCGGCATCCAGATCCGCTCCCGCGACTTCAAAAACCGCTCCCACCAGAAAAAGCTCGAGCAGCCGACCGACATCACCGCCGAAATCTTCCCCCTCTGCCGCCGCCTTTTTGACGAGCTGTGGGACGGCCGCACCCCCCTGCGCCTGCTCGGCGTCTCGCTCACCCAGCTCAGCCACGGCGAGAGCGACCAGCTCACCTTCTTTGCCGACCAAAGCCGCGAAAAGGCCCGCAGGGTGGACACGGTGGTGGACGCCCTGCGCGGTCGCTTCGGGGCCGGTGTCATCCGCCGCGGCACCGTTGTCGCCCCGGCAAAACGAGAGAAAAACAAGGGACAGGCAGGGGAGTAGCCCCGTCGCCTGTCCCGTTCCCTTTCAGTAGGAAAACCGCCCCAGCCCCTCAAACTCGTACTCCCGTGCCGTCACCCCCGCAGGGAGGGCGAAAACCGCCCCCAGCGGGCAGGTGACGGGGAGATAGACCCGTCCCCCCTCATCCACCGCCCGCGCCGCCTCGGCCCGGGATCCGTAGCAGTAAACGGTGCCCTCCACCCGGCTGACCGGCTCCTCCTTGCGCTCCAGCGGCCAGTCCAGCACCCACACGCCGACCCGCCGCACAAAGGCCCGCGGTACCGCCTCCCCCTCCTCCGGGAGATAGTAGAGGCAGAAATCCTCCTCCGCCAGACAGAGAACCGCCCCGTCACTGCGCCGCTCCACCCAGCGAGCGGGCGAGAGGGTGACGGGCGACATCTCCCCGCTGGGAAAGAGCAGCGAATAGAGCAGCATCATCAGAGGAATCGCCATCAGCCCCGCGATGGGGGAGCGCCCCCTGGAGACGGCGCTGCGCCGCCGCACCTCCTGCTGAATCCCTTTCACCGAAATCCCCCCTTTTTTTCTATCATACCACATCCAACGCCCCTTGTCTGCACCCGGAGATTGACAAGCCCCAATGGCTTGTTTTATACTAAATACAGCAGACGGACGGCCCTTCCGCCGCCGCGCATCAAGAACAACAAGGAGGCACCCTGACCATGGATCTTTTCAAGCTCTCGCAGCAGGTGGAGCAGTATGTCATCGACCTGCGCCGCGAATTTCACATGAACCCCGAGATCTCCTTCCAGGAGACCCGCACCACCGCCCGCATCAAGGAGGAGCTGGACAAGGCCGGCATCCCCCATGTGACGGTCGGCCGCGGCAACGTCGTCGGCATCTTTGACACCGGCAAGCCCGGCAAATCCCTCGCCATCCGCGCCGACATCGACGCCCTGCCGATGGACGAGGTGGACAAGACCCGCCCCCACTGCTCCAAGGTGGAAGGCGTCATGCACTCCTGCGGTCACGACGGCCACACCGCCATGCTGCTCGGCACCGCCAAGCTGCTGCCCGAGATCAAGGATGCCCTCACCGGCAAGGTCTATCTCTGCTTCCAGGTGGCCGAGGAAGTCGGCGGCGGCGCCGACGAGATCGTCGCCTGGCTCAAGGAGCAGGGCGGCGTGGACGCCTGCATCGGCACCCATCTCGACGGCGGCAGCGACGCCGGCGTCATCAACCTGCCCGACGGCCCGATGATGGCCGGTGCCTATCTCTTTGAGATCTTTGTCAAGGGCGTCGGCGGCCACGGCTCGCGGCCCGACAAGTGCGTCGACCCCGTCAAGCCCGCCTGCGACATCCTGCTCAAGATCGCCTCCATCCCCGCCCAGTACCACAACCCCTTCGACACCTGCGTCATCAGCCCCTGCCTCATCCAGGGCGGCACCGCCTGGAACATCGTCCCCGAGATCGCCACCATCAAGGGCAACATCCGCTTCTTCAAGTATGGCGACGAGGAAAAGCTGTTTGAGCGCATCCGCATGGTGGTGGAGAACACCGCCGCCGCCTACGGCACCACTGCCGAGGTCAAGTTCACCGTCGGCAGCCGTCTGCCCGTGATCAACAACCCCGAGATGGCGGCCCTCGGCCGTGAGATCGCCCAGCAGGTCGGCTTCCAGCTTGCCCCGCCCCACGATCCCACCTGCGGCTCCGACAACTACGCCGACTTCCTCGAAGCCTTCCCCGGCTTCTACTGCGACACCGGCGCCAACTGCAAGGCCCCCGGCGCCAGCGGCAACCACCACAACCCCCACTTCGATCTGGACGAGAGCGCCTTCCGCCGCGTCGTCGAGTTCTTCTGCGCCTTCGCGGTGCGGTTCCTCGGCGAGTAAGCGCAACGCGCAGGACGGGTTTGGAAGAGGCCGTCGAAAGGCAACACTTTTCCGGCTGTTTGGATCACACAAGGAAACCGGGCCCGCACGGGCCCGGTTTTTGATTGTCAAAAAGCTCTGTTTGCCATGAGAAAATGGAAGGCAGCAGCATGACCCGTGTCCCTCCTGTCAAGGGACTGGTCGGCAGAAATTTTTTGTCCCCTGCGGGGGACGGGACAAAAATGTTCCGTCTCCCCGCCTTCGGCGCCCCTGACATCCGGTCCCGCGCCCGGGATCCCGGGATAAGGCAGAAAACCGGCAAGACGGTATTCTTTGATTTTTTGCATAGGGGTTTTTCAATCTGTCGAAAACACCGCAGATGCTCCCGGCTGAACAGTCCTACCCATCCCACAGCACCCGCGTCAACGCCAAAGGCCAGGTCTGTCAAGGGCCGTGAGGGGTGGAGATTTACCAAAAATCCGTCTCCCGCAAGGATTTTTGGTAAATACTACCCCGTCCCTTGACAGACCGGGTGGTCCGCACCCCACAATGGAAAGAGGGGCGAAGCCACTCCTGTGCTTCGCCCCATGTCTGCCTCGCAGCAGGCACCGAAAGTCCGGGAGTATTCTTTGCGTCAACGCGACGCAGTTGGTGCCGGCGTCAACGCGACGAGGCCGGTGCTGCGATCGGTGTCAAAAGGCTAACCAGCTGCCGAAATGCGACATCGTTGCACACGGCAGCGGTTGCCTGGTGCCGGAGGAGAGGTTCGACAGCCAGCACCAGGCTCACACAAGCCCGGTTTCACCGTGAAAGCACAGAAAAACACCACGAAGGAAAAACAAAAGAGAAAAACAAAAAACCCGATCCTAAGACCGAGTTTTTTGTGGTGCGGATAAGAGGACTTGAACCTCCACCGAGTTGCCCCGACTAGAACCTGAATCTAGCGCGTCTGCCAATTCCGCCATATCCGCTTATTTCGCTGTCCGGTGTTGTCCACCTGACGTATATTATTATACACGAACCGCGGGAAAAGTCAACCCCTTTTTGAAAAAAATCTCGAACTTTTTTCAAGGTCTGCAAAACCCCGCAAATCCCGCCTTTCAAGCCCCACCCCCGCCTCCCGCGGCCGCCGGAGCAGCCGCGGGGGAGGGGAGAAGCGGGGATCCATCTCAGTCTCAGTCGCAGTCGCGGTTGTTGTTGCAGTTGGCGCAGTTGTTGCAGCCGTTGTTGCAGCCGTTGTTGCAGCCGCAGTCGGTCGATCCGCCCACACCGTTGCCGTTCAGGGGAAATGCGCGGCCGGTGATCGAATCCACACGCACCGTCACCGTCGTACAGCCGGTAGAGGTACCGCCCACATTCCCGCAGCCGCAGCCGCAGCCGGAAGAGCTGCCGCCCACATTCCCGCCACAGCAGCAGGGTCTGCGACGGCAGCGGCGGCAGCGACGGCAGCCGCAGCCCGTGGTGGTGCCGCCCACGCCGCTGTCGCCCTCATCGGCGCCGAAGAAGGGGCAGCTGCTGCAGGTGGAGGTGCCGCCCACGCCGGTCGAGGTCACGGCGCCGCGCGCCACCACGGTGTAGATGCAGTCGTCGCGCTCCACTTCAAACTCCAGCGCCACGCGGCCGTTGTTGCGGATCGCAGCCATCGCCTCGCCGTTACCTCCAAGGCGCAGCGTGAACTGCAGCTGTCCGTTGACGCAGCCCCAGTTGAAGTTCACGGGAATGACATAAGGCCGGCAGCTGCCGCACAGCGCCAGACGCGCGTGATCCGCGGCGTCGAGCAGATTGTAGATCTCCTGACAGCTCATCTCACGATAGCAGTTGGAACACATAGAAAAAGCCTTCCTTTCAACAGGTTTTCGGGACCCATATCAGCTTATGTCGAACCCTGCCGCCGGGTGAATAGCCGCCCTTTCTTTGGAAATCCTTGAGATAAGCGAAAGGAAGTGACCGACATGGCATGGTTTGAAGGACTCTATTTCAAAATGGAGACGGACGAGGGCGAAACCCTCTCCCTCATCCCCTCCCTCCACTTGGGGGACG
Organism: Clostridia bacterium; assembly: GCA_017396965.1. Taxonomy (GTDB): domain Bacteria; phylum Bacillota; class Clostridia; order Oscillospirales; family Feifaniaceae; genus Galloscillospira. The sequence continues at coordinate 4,633 of JAFQKL010000046.1, read as the reverse complement.
ACGGCCTCCGCCGCGCCCATCTGCAGGCCGTCACCCCGCAGGGCAGCGCGCGCTGGGATCTCTCCGACCGCCCCGCCTCCATCAGCGAGGACGGGCTGACGCTGCGCCTCGGCAGCCACACCTTCTCCCCCCACGGCATCACCCTGCGCGATGCCTCCGCCGATCTCTACGGCCAGGTGCGCTTTCACGGCCTCACCCCTTTAAGCTGCGACATCATGGGCCCCTTCGCCCTCCTGCCCGGCATGGAGTGCCGCCACCGCGTTGTCAGCCTGCGCCACCGGGTGACGGGGCAGCTGCATCTTGAGGGGCGAAGCTACCGCTTTGTCGACGGCCTCGGCTACCTCGAGGGCGACGCCGGCAGCGCCTTTCCCCGCCGGTACCTCTGGCTGCACGGCGCCACCCGCCGCCCCTGCGTCAGCCTCATGCTGGCGGTTGCCGAAATCCCGCTGGGACGCACCGGCTTTGACGGGGTCATCGCCCTTGTCTCCGACGGCAGCAGACGCCGCCGCCTCGCCACCTACCTCGGCGCCGCCGCCCACGTCACGCCGGGGGCGATCACGGTGACCCAGGGCAGCACCCATCTGCAGGTCACCCTGCCCGACCTCCCGCCCGGCCGCCCGCTGCTCGCCCCCGACCGCGGCCTGATGACCCGCAGCATCCGCGAAATCCTCTCCACCCCCGCCCACGTCACCCTCAGACGCGGCAGCACCACGCTGCTCGACACCGTCCTCCCGCAAACGTCCGCCGAATGGGAGTGGACGAACAGGGAGGAGGAGCGTGCCGAAGACCGGCCCCCCGCCGCCGGCAGCTGAACGCATAGTGCCTTCGGACCTGGTCACCCTCCTGCAAAAACAGGCCCCCGGCGGTGAAGCCGGGGGCCTGTCTGTTTTCGTTGGAAGAACTGCCTTGAAGGGAGCGCGGGATCACGGGGGAGAGGGAAACCGGGAACGGGAATCCTGCGCCGTCCCGGTCGCTGCCGAACGGAGCCGCCGGACGGAGCTGTCGGACGAAGCTGCCGAACGGAGCGGCCGAAAGCCTACCGCTCCTCCGCCTGACCCGGCACCTCCACCGCCTCGTAGCGATACACGTCCCGCACGGTCAGGCCGTTGTCCAGGCTGGCGGTTCTGGTGAGGAGATTTTGGGCCTCGTCGTAGGTGAAAACAGCCCGTTCACACACCTTGCCGTCCACATAAGTCACCTCTTCCAGCACCAGCCCCGCCTCGTTGCGGGTGGAGACGGTGCCGCTCACCAGAGTGCCGTCCGGCTCATGCACCAGCTTGCTCAGCTGGTGGCCCTTGCCGTCGGTGAGAAGCTCGGTGTAGCGGAGCAGCTCATTGTCGGTGTTGTACTGGTACTCCACCTCGCGCACCACGGCCCCGGCTGCGTCGAGGGTGTACTCGATGTGCTGGGCGATGCGGCCCTTGCCATCGGTCTTGCGGCGGGAGAGGATGTTGCCCGCATCGTCCACCGTGTACTGCAGGAGGCTGCTGACGGTGCCGTCCGCCGCGTAATCCGTCACCGTCAGCAGATGGCCGGCCTCGTTGTAGGTATAGGCGGTCCGGGTCACCCGGTCGCCGCTCTTTTTGTGAACGGTGCGCTGCTCGCTCAGCAGATGGCCGGCGGCGTCATAGGTGTATTCCACCCGGCCGCTGCCCAGCTCGTCGCTGCCCAGGGTGATGTCGTGTCCCTCGTAGGTGTGCAGCAGCAGCTTGTTGTCCTCGGTGTAAGTATAGTCGTCGGTGGAGACTGCGCCGTTCTTGGAGAAGGTCTCGCGCAGCAGGTAGCCCCGGTCGTTGTAGGTGTAGTCATAGCGGTAGTGGATCGTTTCGGGGCTTTGGTAGGCGGTTTTGGAGAGACAGTTGCCGGCGGCATCATAAGTGTAGACCATCTTCAAATCAAAGCTGCCGTCGCCATGCTCCGCCAGCTGTTCGAGCAGGTTGCCGGACGCGTCGTAGACGGAGACGGTGCGCCGCCGCACCTCGCCGCCGGTGGTGTAGTCCACGCGGTGGGTTTCGTTGCCGGCGAGGTCAAACACCGACTCGTAGCCGTAGTTCACCTGGCCGTCGTCATGATAGAAGATCTCGCGGTCGCGGTGGCCGGCGTGGTCATAGCGCCGGTCGACGCGGAGGGAGGTCTCCCCGGTCTCGGCGTCAAAGGTGGTCTGGCGCAGCGGATTGCCCGCCTCATTGTAGGTGTATTCATGGCGCAGCACGAGGGCGTTGTTGACAAATCGCTCCTCGCTCACCTTGAGCCAGCGGGTTTCAAAAACCGGCACCTTGCCGATGAGGACGGTGCGGGTGGCGCCGTCCCAGCCCACCGGCCAGCCGAAGCTCTCACCGAGGCAGCGCACCGGGGCATAGGTGCGGTCGTGGATGAGGGCGGCGGCGGTGTCCAGCTCCACGGTGGTGATCTCCGGCCCCGCGTCGGTTTTGGTCTCGATGGTGATCACCTTGCTGTCCACCGGCAGCCGCACGGTGCGCTTCTGCCCGTCGGCCGTGGTGCCGGAGAAGGAGGCGGTGCGCGACTCGCTGTCCCAGCTGACCGCAAGGTGCATGGCCTCGCCGATGGCGCGGACGGGGGCGAGGGTGCGTCCCGCCTCATCAATCACGGGTTTGGCATCGGTCCAGACCACCGGCACGCCATCCACCAGCACGGTGAGATCGGCCTCTGCCGCAGCAGCGGTCAGGCAAAGCCCTGCCAGCACAGCGATGGCAAGGAGGACGGTGCAAAGACGTTTCATGAACAAGACTCCTTTCACAGATGAGAAAAAGCAAAGCCGCTCCGCCCTGCCTTTGTCGCTTCTGTCAGGACAATTCCGGCAGGGCAGGACGGTGTTTGAGAAAAGTATACGCCTGAAAAATCGAAAATTCAAGCAAAAACGAACTATCTTTACCGCGAAAGAATCCTTTTGGAAAAGCTGAGAGGGTAAATAACAACGATACCCGATCTGGTTGCCTTTTGGAACAAGGCGATTGGGGGGGAGTTGACGTGCGAAAGTGGCAGATAGCGGTTCCTGTCACTTGGGTCGGGACAGAAACAACCGAGGCCCCGGACAGAGCGGGCAGGGGAGGGGAAGGACTGGGGTGGGCGGGTGAACCAAAGGAAAAACCCGTTTTCCGGGTTGCCTCGGAAAACGGGTTTCGTTTCAGTTCCCTGGAATTACGCCTGGTAGATGACCTTGCCGTTCTTGATGGTCATGCAGCAGTCACCGGCGTTGGCGACATCCTCCAGCGGGCTCTTGGCGAAGACAGCCAGATTCGCCTTCTTGCCCACCTCGATGCTGCCCATCTCCTTCTCGACGCCGCACAGCTCGGCGGCGACGATGGTGCCGGCGCGCAGGGCGTCGACCGGGGTCATGCCGGCCTCGACCATCAGCACCAGCTCATAGGCAGTGCCGCTGTGGGGGTTGAAGGGGGTGCCGGAGTCAGTGCCGAGGGCGATCTTCACACCGGCCTTGTAGGCGCGCTGGAAGGTGTCCTTGTGGGCCTCCATGGCCTCAGTGGCCTTGCGCACGGCGTAGTCGGGGATGCCGGCCTCGGTGCCGTTCTTGACAATCCAGTAGACGGCGGCCAGGGTGGGAACGAAGAAGGTGTTGTTCTTCTTCATCAGATCGAAGCACTCGTCATCCATGTAGAAGCCGTGCTCGATGGAGTCGATGCCGGCGCGCAGGGCGTTCTTGATGCCGGTCATGCCCTGGGCATGGGTGCAGGTCTTGGCGCCGACCTTGTGGGCCTCTTCGATGGCGGCACGCAGCTCATCCTCGCCCAGCTGGGGGGAGCCGGGCTCCACGCCCTTGGTCATGACGCCGCCGGTGGCCATCACCTTGACCCAGTCGGCACCCGCCTTGAGCTGCTCACGGGCAGCCTTGCGGCACTCGTCGGCCCCGTCGCACTCGCGGCCCATCGACCAGCCGTGACCGCCGGTCATGGTGACGCACTTGCCGGAGACGGCCAGATCGGGAGCGCAGAGCTTGCCGGCCTTGACGGCGTCGCGGATGTCGATGTCGATGAAGTTCATGCCGCCCACGTCGCGGACGTAGGTGACGCCGGTCTCGTTGTACATCTTGAGGTGATCGAGCGCCATCATGGTGACCTGCGCATCCGTCTCATCGTACTTGGGATCGGCCACGGGGGCGAGGCAGATATGGGTGTGGCAGTTGAACAGGCCGGGCATGACGCTCTTGCCGCCCAGATCCAGAACCTCGGCATCCGCCGGAGCGGCGCCGCCGATCTCACGGATGATACCGTCCTCCACCAGGATCGAAGAGCCCTTCAGCTCCTGACCGGCAACGACGTCGATCACATTCGCGTTTTTGAGATACAGTTTGGACATGATCTTTACTCTCCTTTTTATTCAAAAATTACCGCAGTGGTCTTTGGACGAATGGCCGGAACCGGCGTCTGCGCTTTTGACAGGGGGAGTGACGCCGGAACAAATGGATTATTTTGTTCATTCTACCATGGGGAGCGCGGGGAATTCAATTGTTGAGAAGGGAAAAATTTTTCCGCCGGGGCCAGCGGATTTTGGTATGTTTTCCGATGTCTGCCGCCTGCCACGGCAAAAAACCCCCGCAACCCGAAGGCTGCGGGGGTTTTCATCATGGTGGAGACAGCGGGGCTCGAACCCACGACCT
>JAFQKL010000045.1 GCA_017396965.1 Clostridia bacterium | reverse complement strand
TGATCTTTACGCTAGGCTTTGGGGCTGTGCTGGGGAGTTTCGCCGCTGCGGCGGCGACCCCTGCAGGGGGCCGGGGGCGCCATCGGTCAGCAAAAAGGGCCTTCAGTCTCCCGCAAGCCCATTTTACACTATTTTTCCTTCGCCGTAAAGAGGGAAACGGCGGCGTGGGGATCTGTGGAAACCGGGATCGGCAGAAGCGGGGATCAATAGAAATACTTCGCCGAGTAGTTCTGCCCGTCGCCGATATAGGCCATGATGGCTTCGCTCCCGCCGCCGGAGGAGGCAAAGGTGGGATCCATCCGCTGCCAGGTGGTGCCGTCGAAGTAGATCACCCCGTCAATCCAGCCCTCGCCCTCGCTCCAGACGCTGATCCAGGCGTGGTAGGCGGTGCCGGCGTAGCCGACCACCAGCTTGCAGGGGACGCCCTGGCTGCGCAGCATCCCGGTCATCAGGGCGGCGTAGTCAAAGCAGATGCCCTTTTGCTTTTCGAGAACGGTGTCCAGCACCGGCAGATAGCCGCTCTGCACGGTGGCGGCCAGCTCGCGGTCATAGGTGAAGTTCTGCACCACATAGTGGTACACCTTCTCCACCTTGGCGAGCGCCGTCTCGCAGCCCTGCACCAGCTCGGCGGCCTTCGCCACCGTCTGCGGGGCAACGGCGTAGTCCACATACTGGTTGGGACGTAAGAAGGGGGCAAACTCATCGCTCAGCGCCGCCGTGAAGGTGGCGGAGACAACGGCGGCGTACTTGGTGTCCTTGACGTTCTCAAAGACGGTCACGGTGTAGCTGCCGTTGCCGTCCGAGAGCGGGAAGGTGGTCCACTGGCCGGGGGTGACATTGTAGGTGTAGGTGGTGGCGGGGCCTTTGACCTGGGCCTTGATGCGGCTTGCGGTCTGGGCGGTGAACTGCACCATGACGTAGCCGTCCTTGCTGTTGGAGTAGTCCACCACCGCCTTGGCGTTCTTCTGGGTCAGCACGCCGGAGGCCACAGGGACAAAGCCCTCCGGCAGAGCGGCGGGGGAGGCGGAGAGGGCCACGGCCTCCTCCTCGATCTCGATGTGTTCCACCGGGGCGGGGTCGGTATACCCCTCGGCGGCGGTGGGTTTGGAGGCGCAGCCGGTCAGCAGCGAGAGCAGCAGCAGGGCGGCGAGCAGGCGGGCGGTCAGCTTCTTCATGCGGGTCACTCCTTTTCTCCGTCGGCATGGATGGATTCTGTAATATTATAACAGAGGCTGTCCGAAAAGGGAAGGGCTTCGGAGTAATAATTATATTTTTGCGAGTTTCTTTCATTTTAGACCAAAAGGTGAAACAGCATCCGTCGGGTGAACCGTTTTCTTGCATTTTCTTTGCGGATGTGCTATGATAAAGCAAAAGGCTGAAAATGGGAGGGATGCAGATGGGTCAGGACACGATCCATGTGCGGATGCTGGGCACCTTTTCGATCGAGTGGAGAGGCCGCATCATTGACGATACCGGCAACCGCGCCCGCAAGGTGTGGCAGTTGATTGCCTATATGATTTACCACCGCCATCGCAGCATCCCCAAGGAGGAGCTGTATGCGCTGCTGGGCGGCGGCGAGGAGGACCAGGGCAACTTAAAGAGCGCCCTGCGCACCATCCTCCACCGCGCCCGCCTGATGCTCAACCAGCTCGGGGAGACGGCGGGGCACGACCTCCTCATCCGCCAGGGCGAGGGCTACGCCTGGAACAACGACTTTCCCATCGAGGTGGACACCGAGGTGTTTGACAGCCAGTGCAGCCTCGCCCTCTCGGTGGAGGACAAGGCCCAGCGGCTGTACATCTATCTGGCGGCGCTGGATCTCTACAAGGGCGACTTTCTCTCCAAATTCTCCGGCGAAGCCTGGGTGATTCCGCTGAACACCTATTTTCACCACCTCTATCTCGGCGCCGTGTCGGAGGCGGTGGCGATGCTGGAGGAGCAGCGTCAGCACGAGCTGGCGATCTCCCTCTGCCGCCAGGCGCTCAAGACCGAGCCGTACAGCGAGCAGCTCTACTGGCACCTGATGCGCAATCTGCTGGACAGCGGCGACCAGAAGGGGGTGGTCGCGACCTATGAGGAGATGAGCCAGATCTTCTTTGACAACTTCGGCATCCTGCCTGACGAGAGCGTGCGCGCCCTCTACTACGAGGCCAACCGCTCGGTCAGCCACCAGGCGCTGCCGCTGGAGGCGGTGATGGAGCAGCTGCGCGAGGCGGGCGACCGCGAGGGGGCGATGGTCTGCGAGTGGGACTTCTTCCGCGTCCTCTACAACGCCATGGCCCGCATGGCCCTGCGCAACGGCGACGCGGTGCACCTCGCCCAGATTTCGCTGGTGCCAAAAGAGGACAAGCCGCTGGCCCGCCGCAGTCTCGACCGTGCGATGATCAACCTCCAGGACCAGATCCGCGTCAACCTCCGCCGGGGGGACACCATCTCCCGCTGCAGTATCTCCCAGTTTGTCATCCTGCTGCCGCAGGCCAATTATGAGGACAGCTGCGCCGTCTGCGAGCGCATCAACCGCTCCTTTGTCCGCCACTACCCCCATTCGCCGGCGGAGCTGAAGTACGCGGTGCAGCCGCTGGAGGTGGCGGAGTAGCCGGTCTGCCGCAGTTTGACGGTTTTTCTTAGAGAGAAGCACCCTGCCGGGGAAGCGGCGGGGTGCTTTTTGTCATACCCCCCCGCTGCTTTGACTATAATGGAAACCACACCATCCGCAAAGGGGGAGACACGATGACCCATCCCGCCCGCACCCGCCGCGGCGCGGTGACGCTGGCGGCACTGCTGGCCGTCTTCCTGCTGCGTCCCGCGCCGACCACCCCGGTGGAGGGCACGCCGGCCGTGCGGCTGCCCATCCTCATGTACCACCACCTGCTGAAAGACGCCTCCCGCCACAACCCCTACACCATCGCCCCCGCCGACTTCGCGGCCGACCTCGACTGGCTGCTGTCTGAAGGCTATCAGCCGATCACCATGGCCGAGCTGCTGCGCTGGAGCCGCGGCGAGGGCAGCCTGCCCTTAAAGCCTGTGATGATCACCTTTGACGACGGCTACGAGAGCTTTTACGAATACGCCTGGCCGATCCTGCGGGAGAGAAACTGCCCCGCCGTCTTCTCGGTGATCGGCCGCGAGGCCGACCGCTACACCGAGCAGGAGGACCACCACATCAGCTACTCCCACTGCAGCTGGCCGCAGCTGCAGGAGCTGGCGGCGAGCGGCCTTGTGGAGCTGCAAAACCACTCCTACGACCTGCACACCTACGAGCAGAGCGGGCAGCAGGGGGCCAAGCGGGTGGCGGGGGAGCCGGTGGAGCGGTATCAGGGGCGGCTGGAGGAGGATGTCGGCCGGATGCAGCGGCTGCTGCGCGACTGGTGCGGCGCGGAGGCCACCACCTTCACCTATCCCTTCGGCTCGATCAGCCCCGAGGCGCTGCCGGTGCTGCAGGAGATGGGGTTTTCGGCGGCGCTCACCTGCCGCGGGCAGGTCAATCTGCTGACCGGGGATCCCGCGGAGCTGTACACCCTCGGCCGCTTCAACCGCCCCGCCGGCAAAACGGCGCGGCAGATCTTCGAGGAGGCGGGGCTGGCAGGGGAGGAGAGCGGCGTCAAGTGACGGGTTTTCCTTGCGTTTGCGGGGCGGCTGTGCTACACTGGGCGGGAGGACGGCACCGCCGTCCCGTTTGACGTGGAAAGGGGATTTCATCATGAAATACAACAAACTGCGCCTGCCGGCACTGCTGCTGCTGCTCTGCCTGCTGCTCTCCGCCTGCAGCAGCGGCGGACGGGGGGAGGCGGAGGACGCCAACCTCGGCCGCTGGCTGCGGGCGCTGGCGGCGCTGCCGATGAGTGAGCTTCAGGGGAATCTGCAGGTGTTCGGCGGGGAGCTGACGGAGGAGACGGCCCTCGCCGCCCTCGCCGTGCGCGGCATCGACAGCCGCGAGGGGCTGCTGCAGGCGGTCGCCTTCCGGGTGAGCGAGGGGCTGCGCGCCGAGTATCTCTTCGACCGGGAAATGCTGTCCGCCTATCAGCCGCAGGAGCTGGAGGGGGCGCTGGCCGCGCTGGATGAGGCGATGGCCCGTCATTACCGCGCAGTGCTCGCCGTCGCCGAGCGGTGGGACGAGCGGGGGCTGCTGGCGCTGGACGCCGCCGAGGCGGCCCTGCTGGCGCAGCTCGGCTGCCGCGCCGGTCTGCTGACGGAGGAGGAGGCGCAGGCCCTCGGCCAGCCGGTGGCGGAGATGGTGCTGGGCTCCTTCGCCTCCTTTGAAGAGCTGCTGCAAAACCAGGTGGACGCCCGCCTCGTCACCGACGGCCTGACCCGCGAAGACCCCGCCTTCGCCGCCCTCGAAGCCCAGGCCGCGGCGCTGTCGGCGGCGGAGGATCCCGAGCAGCCGGTGCTGGACGACGGCCTGTTCTCCGAAGGGCTGCTGCCGCTTGAGGGCATGGACGGCGCGGCTCTGCTGGGACTTTGAGGAAACCATGCCGCAGGGAATGCGGCCTGAGACGGCGCTCCGCCAGATGGCGGGGCGCTGTTTTTTGGGGTGCAGTGGTGGGGGAGGGGTGTTCGGCGGAGACGTCCGCCGGCTGAATACATTTGCCCTCTTTGGGAAAACGGTATAAATTTTTGATTCTGTTCCAAGATTTTTTTGTATATTTTGTTTGACATTGGGCGCGGACTGCGCTATAATGAGGATGCAGGGATACAAGAATACAATCCTGAAATACACTCGGGTCGACAAGACCCACAAGAATACAAGGAAGAAAGAAGGACGAACTCATGGCAAAGGCACGCATTGCTTATCTGGTGAAACCGAAGATCGTCGACGGTGTGGAAGGTGAAGCCATCGTTGAGCTGCGCGAGCACGAGATCCCCACCCCCGGTGAGGGCGAGATTCTGGTCAAGGTCGAGGGCTGCGGCGTCTGCGGCACCGACGTACACGAGTATCGCTACGATCCCTTCGGCATGGCGCCTGTGGTGCTGGGCCACGAGGGCACCGGCGAGGTTGTCGCCATCGGCCCCGGCGTCACCAAGGACACCAAGGGCGATCCCATCAAGGTGGGCGACAAGGTGGTCACCTCCGTGCTGCTCTGCGGCGAGTGCGACTACTGCCGCCGCTATCCCGAGCTGCCCAACCTCTGCACCAATCTCGGCGTCTATGGCCTGATCGCGGAGGACGATGTCCACTTCAACGGCTGGTTTGCCGACTACATCCTCATCCGCAAGAACTCCTCCATCTTTGTTGTCAACGACATGACGCTGGACGAGAGAATGCTGATCGAGCCGGCCTGCGTCTGCGTCCACGCCCTGGCCCGTGCCAAGACCACCAATATCATTGACTTCTCCTCCACCGTGCTGGTGCAGGGCTGCGGCCCCATCGGCCTGATGCAGATCGCCGTTCTCAAGGCGGCCGGTGTGGTCAACATCATCGCCGTGGACGGCGTCGAGACCCGTCTGAACCTGGCCAAGGAGATGGGCGCCACCCATGTCATCAACTTCAAGGAGCTGAAGACCATCGAGGAGCGCGTGGCCAAGGTGCAGGAGCTGACCGGCGGCTTCGGAGCCGACTTCGTCTTCCAGTGCACCGGCGTGCCGCAGGCGGCTGCCGATGCTTACAAGTACGTCCGCCGCGGCGGCGGTTACTGCGAGATGGGCTTCTTCGTCAACGCCGGCGAATGCACCATGAACCCCCACTTTGACCTCTGCAACAAGGAGATCACCCTGGTCGGCTCCTGGGTCTACGGCGCCAACGAGTACATCACCACCCTCGGCTTCCTCAAGAAGGCCAAGGAGATGGACATCCCGGTGGAGAAGCTGGTCACCCATCACTACAAGCTCGAGGAGTATGTTGAGGCGATGGAGAAGAACATCTCCCTCACCGGCATCAAGATCGCCATCTGCCCGTGACGGAAGGATGGGGAGGCTCTCTCGGCTGAGGCGTGAGGTGTTGGCCGGGTTGAGTTGAATGGAATGAAATGGATGGGAGGCGCGTCCTTTGGGGCGCGTCTCCTTTTTTGTGTGGGCGTAAAATTCTTCACCATTCTTGCAAGAAAACTCGTTCTACTTTCCGGAAATCTGCGCAGGCTTTTTCTTCTCCTTGTTGTAATAACCTTCGTCGGTTCAATGATAATCGCGAACGATATGGCTCTTATCACCTTTCTTCCTCTGGGATATTTTGCCCTTTCCGTAACGAAGAACGATAAGTTCATGGCATATCTTTTTATTCTTCAGAACATTTCCGCAAACCTCGGCGGAATGCTGACCCCTTTCGGAAACCCGCAGAACCTTTATCTTTATTCCTTTTTTGAAATTCCGACCGCGGAATTCACCGCAATAATGCTTCCGCCTTTTCTTCTTGCAATAGCAATGCTTGCGGTTTTCTGCTTTTTTGTAAAACCGGAAAAACTTTCCTTCCATGAGGATTTTCCGGAAAAATTCCACGTTAAAAAGACCGTTCTCTATATGGTGCTTTTTGCTTTTTCCCTTCTCATTGTTTTCAGAATTATCCCCTTCTGGCTCGGTCTTGCGGTTATTCCGGCGGTTCTTTTCTTTGTTGATAAGGACGCTCTTTATGAAGTTGACTATCCCCTTCTCGGGACTTTCTTTTTCTTCTTCATCTTTTCCGGAAACCTTGCGAGGATCGACGCAGTGAATGAATTTTTCTCCGTTCTCCTTGCAAAAGACGCGCTTATTGTTTCAACCCTTTCCTGCCAGTTCATAAGCAACGTTCCCTCGGCGATACTTCTTTCCCGTTTCACTTCCGATTATCATTCCCTTCTTCTCGGAGTTAACATCGGCGGAACCGGAACCCTTATCGCTTCTCTTGCGAGCCTTATAACTTTCAGCGAATTCAGAATTCTTTATCCGGAACAGACGAAAAAATATCTCGCTTTGTTCACAGCTATAAACCTTATCTTCCTTGTTGTTATGACCGCCGCGGCAAAACTTTTTTTCCTCGGCTGATAGAAATTTTAAAAAATATGGTATATAATATATTTCAGAAAGCGAGGTGAACAGCCGATGGACGATTT
>JAFQKL010000044.1 GCA_017396965.1 Clostridia bacterium | reverse complement strand
GTGCCGCTATGTCTCCCCGGAACGCCTGGGGACCGCGCTCTTCCAGTCCTACCTCGACATCCTCCCCGTCAGCTTCATCGTCGTGGACGAGGCCCACTGCATCTCCCAGTGGGGGCAGGACTTCCGCCCCAGCTACTTAAAGATTGCCGACTTTGTCGATGCGCTGCCCCGCCGCCCCGTCGTCGCCGCCTTCACCGCCACCGCCACGCCGCAGGTGCGCGAGGACATCCACCGGCGGCTCATGCTGCGCGACCCCGTGGTGGAGATCACCGGCTTTGACCGCCCCAACCTCTATTTTGACGTCCGCACCCCCCGCTCCAAGCAGGCGGAACTGATGCGCCTCGTCCGCGAGCGGCAGGGCAAGAGTGGTATCATCTACTGCTCCACCCGGGCCTACACCGAGCAGGTCTGCGATGCCCTCATCCAGAAGGGCTATCCCGCCACCCGCTACCACGCCGGCCTCTCCGACGAGGAGCGCCGCCGCAACCAGGATGACTTCCGCTTCGACCGCGCCCCCCTCATGGTGGCCACCAACGCCTTCGGCATGGGCATCGACAAATCAAACGTCTCCTATGTCATCCACTACAATATGCCGAAAAGCCTTGAAGCCTACTATCAGGAGGCCGGCCGCGCCGGGCGCGACGGGGAACCGGCCGACTGCATCCTCCTCTACTCCGGCGCCGACGTCGTCACCGCCCGCTTTCTCATCGACCGCAGCGGCGAAGGGCTGGAGGAGGAGGAGCGCGAGCAGGTGCGCCTTTCCGATCTGCGCCGGCTCGACGAGATGGTCGCCTATTGCAAGAGCGACAGCTGCTACCGCACCGCTCTGCTGCGCTACTTCGGCCAGCAGGCGGAGGAGGGCTGCTCCAACTGCGGCAACTGCAAGGAGCTGTTTGAGACGGTGGACATCACCCGCGAGGCACAGATGATTCTCTCCTGTGTGATTCGGATGCGCGACCACATGGGCTATTCGGTGGGCAGCGGGCTGGTCACCAAATGCCTCAAGGGCAGCAAAGGGGAGCGCTTACTGCGTCTGGGGCTGGACAGGCTCTCCACCTACGGGCTGATGAAAAGCACCCCCGAGTCCAGAATCCGGGAGTGGATCGACCGGCTGGTGCGCGGCGGCTACCTGCGTCTGGAGGGCGAATACCGCACCCTGCGGGTCACCGGCAAGGCCCATGCCGTGCTGTTTGACGGGGAGAAGGTGGAGATCCGCACCCGTAAGACGGCAAAGCCCGCCAAAGAGGAGCGTCGGGAGGAGCGCAGACGGGAGCAGCAGCAGGAGGAGACCGGCCTCATCGCCGTCCTCAAGCGTACCCGTGCCGAGGTTGCCGCCAAAGAGGGCCTGCCCCTCTACCTCGTCTTCTCCAACGCCACCCTGGCCGACATGGTGCGCAGAGAGCCTTCCACCATGGAGGAGTTTCTCGCCGTCTCCGGCGTCGGCAGCTACAAGGCCGAGCGATACGGTGAGACCTTCCTGCAGGCCATCCGCGACTGGATTGAGGGCGGCAGGGAAGGGGAGGAGTAACCCCTCCCGTCAGCGCACAAACACCGGCGACTGCCTGAAATCCTCGCCGCAGGGCAAAACCTCCCCGGCAAACAGCCCCAGCAGATCGCCCACCCGCGCCTCCTCCGCAATCAACGCCCGGTGATCGGCCGGCTTGGTGACGAGGGGCAAGGACGCCTGTCCGCGCAGCTCATGCAGGATCTCCCTCCCCCGCTCATTCATCGCCAGCACCCGCAGATACGGGGTGCGGGAGCGATCCTCCAGCCCGAGAAACAGCCGCAGCACCGCCCGGCGGATGCGGCTTCTGGTGAAGTGACGGCTCACCGCGCCGTCCAGCACCCCCTCCAGAGAGGTGGCCTCCCGCCCTGCCCGCAGCAGCCGCAGGCTGAGGTCGCGGGAGACATCGGGCAGCGCCTGAAGCTCCTCCTCCGTCGCCCCCCGCAGCCGTGCGAGCAGCGCCCGCTCCATCCGCAGCAGGGCGTATCCGCCCGTCCGTACCGCCTCAGAGGCAAAGAGCGGTCGGGCCGGTGCCGGAACCCCCTCAAGCAGGGTGGGCAGGTAGCCCTCATGAAAGGCGCCGCGCAGCACCGAAGCCGAGGGAGGCATCCCTTCGTCCGCGGCGGCCTGATCATGCTGTGCCCCCACCCGCAGCACACAGTGCAGCGCCCCCGCCCGCCCCTTGCGCAGCAGAGTGCGGGCATACTCCACCGCCAGCGTGTCGTTGGGAGCGGAGAGCAGCGAAGCGTCCCCGCCCAACTGCTGCAGCGCCTGCTGCCGAGCCACGGCATAGGGAATCCGCTGCCGCACCAGCTCCGTAAGCCGCGCCGCGAACGCCTCCCCCTCGATCAGCTCCGCTGCCCGCAGAATCTCCTCTTGCCGGCCGCTCTCGCTGCCGCAGCTCAAAAAGTCCACCCCCGCCGCCAGCAGCAGCGTCACCGCGGCCTCGGCAAACCCCTCCGCCGAACGCATGGCGTCCGCCGAGGGCAGTTCCAGCACCAGGTCGGCCCCGCAGCGCACCGCCGCCTCCGCCCGCGCCCACTTGGAAAAGAGCGCCGGCTCCCCCCGCTGCACAAAATGTCCGCTCATCACGCAGACAATCCGCTTCGCCCCCGCTTCCCGCGTCTTGCCGAGGTGCCGCGCATGACCAAAGTGAAACGGGTTATACTCACAGACGACCCCCGCAGTGGCCGCCCCCCTCCGTTTAGCCATCAAAAAACGCTCCTTTCCGCCGCAAGAGGAACAAAATCCAGCCGCGACCCCCGTTGCCGGCGAATTTTTTCACACAAATCCGCTGGAAAGAGTTGCGAAAGCGGCGAATCTCTTATATAATACAAGGTGGCGGCGCTTGTCCGCGCAGCGCGGTGCCGCCGGGATATCAGACTTCTGTCTTCATGAATTATACCAGAACCAAAATCATTTGTGGAGGTACACGCAATGAAAATTCTTGTCATCAACGCCGGCAGCTCGTCGCTGAAGTATCAGCTGATCGAGACCGATACCAACGAGGTGCTGGCCAAGGGTCTGTGCGAGCGCATCGGCATCGATGGGAAGCTCAACCACAAGTCCGCCAAGGGCGAGCTCAAGGGCGCCGACGTCCCCATGAAGAACCATGCCGACGCCATCAAGGCCGTCATCGAGACCATCACCGGCGCCGAGTACGGCTGCATCGCCTCCTTAAAGGAGATCGACGCGGTCGGTCACCGTGTTGTCCACGGCTCCGAGACCTTCTCCGGCTCTGTCAAGATCACCGACGCCGTCATGAAGTCCCTCGAGGAGTGCTCTGAGCTGGCTCCCCTGCACAACCCGCCGAACATCGTCGGCATCAACGCCTGCAAGGAAGTCATGGGCGACGATATCCCCCAGGTCGGCGTGTTCGACACCGCCTTCCATCAGACCATGCCCAAGAAGGCCTACCTCTATGGCCTGCCCTACGAGTACTATGAGAAGTACAAGGTCCGCAAGTTCGGCTTCCACGGCACCTCCCACCGCTATGTGACCGAGCGCGCCGCCGCCATGCTGGGCAAGGACGCCAAGGATCTGAAGATCATCACCTGCCACCTGGGCAACGGCTCCTCCATCGCCGCTGTCGACGGCGGTGTCTCTGTCGACACCACCATGGGCTTCACCCCCCTCGAGGGCCTCGTGATGGGCACCCGCTCCGGCTCGATGGATCCCGCCATCGTCACCTTCCTGATGGAGAAGGAAGGCCTTGACACCGCCGGTGTCAACAACGTCATGAACAAGAAGTCCGGTGTGCTCGGCGTCTCCGGCGTCTCCTCCGACTTCCGTGACCTCGAAGAGGCCTTCAAGGGCGGCAACGAGCTGGCCGGCCTCGCCATCGATATGTTTGCCTACCAGGTCAAGAAGTACATCGGCTCCTACGCCGCCGCCATGGGTGGTGTCGATGCCGTCGTCTTCACCGCCGGTGTGGGTGAGAACTCCGTCTCCATGCGCGCTCAGATCGTTGAGGGCCTCGAGTTCATGGGCATCAAGATCGACGCCGAGAAGAACAACACCCGTGGCAAGGAAGTGGACGTCTCCGCTGACGACGCCACCGTCCGCACCCTGGTCATCCCCACCAACGAGGAGCTGATGATCGCCCTCGACACCAAGGACATCGTCAGCAAGTAATTGCTTTTGCCACAGGATTTTTGCACGGGGCGGGCGGACAGCCCGCCCCGTGTTGTATTTCAAAAAGGAGGACGAGGTGTGCAAGGCAAGCCACAAAACCGCAGGCTCCTGATGTCGCTCCTGCTCCTCCTCTGCCTGCTGCTCCCCTCCTGCCGCGGTCTCGGCAGCGGGGTGGGCAGTCTCGGCGAGGAGTTGGCAGAGCCGCTGCTCGAGGGGGGAGAGGCAGCACTGGAAACCCCGCTGCAGGCCCTTGTTATCCTGACAAACGGCCTGACCGTGCAGCGCGAGACCGTAACCCACCTCCTGCCCACCCCCGGCAGCTTCCTGTCGGTGGAGCAGCACTGTCATGCCATCTATCTCACCGAGGCGGCGCTGCAGGAGGGTCGCGGCTATCAGGGCATCGACCTCGTCGGCCAGCTGGTGGATCGCCAGATGGAAGACGGTTCCTTCGGCTTCCCGGAGGAGACGGTGCTGGCGGCGCTGACGCTGGAAAACGTCGGCGCCAGCTACGACCGGGAGGCCGTGCTGCGCCTGCTCATCGGCTGCCAGCGGCCGGACGGCGGCTTCTGCACCGAGCAGAATGCCCCCGTTGACCTCGCCCTGACCGGCAGCGCCCTCTCGCTGCTCTCCTGCTTCCCGGAGGACACGAGGGCCACCACCATGATGAGCAGGGCGCTGGAATATCTCCGCACCACCGTATCCCCCAAAACCGACGAGCAGGGCGAGACGCTTCCGGTCTTCTACGGCATGACCGCCGACTGCAAGGCCCTCTCCCACCTGATCTGCGGTCTGGTTGACGCGGGGGAGACGGTGGATGCCGACCCCTGGAAGCCCATCTGGGAGGCGCTGATGGACTGCCGCAGCGGGGAGGGCTTTGCCGTCCTCGCGGGCGGCGCGGTCGACGCCGATGCCACCGCCCGCGCCCTGCTGGCCGTTGACGCCGCAGGCCAGGGACAGAGCTTTTGGAACGCCGTCATCCAGCGCGGCGGCGTGGTGTCGCTCACCTTCCTGCAGGGGGAGACCCCGCTCTACCAGTCCAGCCGCCTTGCCCTCTCGGAAGGGGACACGGTGGGCAGCCTGACCAGCCGCTTCTGTGCCGAGAACGACATCGAGATCGAGCTGTTCATGCAGGAGCTGTACTCGGTCAACGGCCTGCGCAACCAGGGGATGGACACCTGGCAATGCGCCATCGACGATCAACCCGCCGAGCTGGACACTCCGCTTGCAAGCGGCGCCTCGGTGGTCTGGAAGTATGACTGACAACAAGATTTAAGGAGGAACGACCCGTGTTTGACAAGATCAAGGCCCTTGCGGCCGAAGTCAACCCCTATGTAGTGGAACTGCGCCGTCATTTTCATATGTACCCCGAGTCCTCGCTGCAGGAGTTCGAGACCTGCAAGCGCATCCAGCAGGAGCTGACCGCCATGGGCATTCCCTTCACGGTGGTCAAGGACATCGGCGTCTATGCCGACATCGTCGGCGCCGCCCCCGGCAAGACCATCGCCCTGCGTGCCGACATCGACGCCCTCGAGATCGAGGAGGCCACCGGCCTGCCCTATGCCTCCAAAAACCCCGGCAAGATGCACGCCTGCGG
>JAFQKL010000043.1 GCA_017396965.1 Clostridia bacterium | reverse complement strand
GACAGAGGCAACGGGCTGACGCAGCCTGCCGCCTTCCATTTGCCGGCAGACAGCAGTTCCGCCATTCACAGCCGAAAAGCCCCTCAAAGGCCAAACCTTTGAGGGGCTTTTTGTGTTCCATATCCCGCCCGGCGGTCGGCTACGCCTCCGCAGCCTCAACCGGCTCCTCCTGGTTGGGGTAGGCGTTGGTCAGCTGATCCCACAGCACGTTGACATTCTCCATGCAGATGAAGTACACGCTGGTCAGCAGCTGATTGGGGATGCCCAGCCGCTCGGCCAGCTTGGTGATCTGGTCCCAGTTGGCGGTTTCGTAGCTGAGCAGCAGGTCATAGAGCAGACCGCAGCGGCCTTCGTGGTGCAGCAGGGCGGCCTTGATCTCGTCGGCCACCGGCACGGCGGAGAGGATCTCCTCCAGCGGGGCGTCGATCAGGTAGCCCAGGGTGGAGAACATTCCCATCAGATAGCCCTCGGAGCGGGAGATCGGCATATCCTGGGCGTACTTCATCAGCTCGCTGCAGAAGCTGGCGCGCATGAAGGAGAGCTTTAAGAACTCCTCGGTGCCCTCGTCGATCTGATTGTCGGCGCCGCTGGCCGAGAGCAGGTAGATCCACTGCTTGAGCTGGCCGAGGCCGAGGGTCATGATCGCCTGGTGAATCGTCGTCGCCCGGTGGCGCAGGGCGAAGTAGACGCTGTTGGCCATCTTGAGCAGACCGTAGGTGAGGGAGGCGTCCATCGAGATCAGCCGCTCGATCTCGTCGACATCCGGCTCATCGCGGGTGACCGCCACCATCAGGCGGAAGAAGTTGCTCTGGATGTAGGAGGAGCTGTGCGCCTTCGTCTTCAGCCGCTCGGCGACATAGCTGCCCTCCAGCAGGTCGCTGCCGAGGGCCACCGCCTTCTGGTACTGCTCCCCCGTCTCAATGCCGGTGACGACGCACTTCTTGTTCATGCTGTGGGCAATCTCGATGATGTTGTGCATCGCCGAGTCCTGCGTGTCGGCGTTGATCTTGATGTAGTCAATGCTGTCCATCAGGGCTAAGTAGCGCGGGGCGAACTGGAATTCGTTGACCGCGATCTTATAGCCCTCCTTGGCGTACTGGTTGACAAAGTGCATGGACAGCGGGTGGATGATCACCGAATCGTCGATCTGGATGACCAGCTCCGACTTGTCAAACAGGCGCGGGGTTTTCTTCATGAGCAGCATGGTGGTGAAGGTCATGAAGTTGAGCGAGCCCTTGAGCGCTTTGCTGGTGTTCTGCGTCAGGAAGTTGTAGATCGTGTCGGCTGCGGCGAATTCGGCGGTGGTGCTTTCGCTGGAGAAGGCCTGGTTTTCGCCGTAGTAGAGGATCTCGTGTCCGATGGTATTCCCGCCAACATCCTTGATGGGCTGACGAACGATATATTTGCTGCTCATGTTTACCCTCCAAATTCCGCCCGCCGAAAGGGACGGCGGGTCGCAATCGCGCCGCCTCCTCCGGGGGACAGGGGCGGCGGCTTCGCGTCATTTTGTCGTTGTGGTGGCTGCCGGGGGGTGCTGACGCTATCTCTTATCCAGCAGATGGTCGATCACCTGCACCAGGTGACCGATCTCCGGCTTGCTCATCTGCTCATCCGCTCCCAGCTCCTTGCCCTTGCGGCGCATCTCCTCGGTGATGAGGGAGGAGAAGATGATCACCGGCAGGTGGCCCAGCTTGCGGTCGTCCTTGATGAGCTTGGTGAGGCGGTGGCCGTCCATCTGCGGCATCTCGATGTCGGTGATGACGAGGGAGACGATTTTGTCGAGATCGTCTCTGTCGCGGACCGAGCTGAGGAAGTCCCAGGCCTCCTGGCCGTTGGGGAACATGCGGGTGTTGACATAGCCGGACTTGTGCAGCGCCTCGCCGATCATCTTACTGAGCAGCACCGAGTCCTCGGCGACGAGGATGGCGCTTTCCTTGCGCTCGCGGTGGCCGAGTTCGTCGATCTCGGAGAGCTGGATGGTGGTCTCGGGGGCGATCTCGGCGACGATCTTCTCAAAGTCGAGAATGGTGACGAGGTCGGGGCCGCACTGGGCGATACCGGTGGCCACACCCTCCTCGCCGCCGGCGACGGTCTTGTCCGGCTTCTGGATGTCCTTCCAGGAGATGCGGCTGATGCCCACCACGGTGTGGACGCGGAAGGCGATGTTCATCTTATTGAAGTTGGTGACGATAAACAGATCCTTGGGGCCGCGGGCGCCGGGGATGCCCATCAGGTACTTGGGCAGGTCGACCACGGTGAGCACCACATCGCGGGGCTTGAAGATGCCCTCCACCGCGTGGTGCGCATGGGGCATGGGCTTGACCGGCTCCGAGACCAGGATCTCCTTGACCTTGGCCACGTTGATGCCGTAGAGGTTGCCATCGATGGTGAACTGCATCACCTCAATCTCATTGGTACCGGATTCCAGCAGGATGCCTCTCTTATCTTCTTCCAACATTTATGAAACACTCCTTCCAGGCTGTGATCAGGATATCCGCACACGGGCGGGGATGCGGGGGGCGGGACTAAAAGATCAGTTCGGGGCGGCCATAGCTGCGCACGCAGCCCTGACCTGTGGCGACATCGAACAGCAGCGTTCTCGCCACCGAACCGCCGACATCCTCATTGAGCAGGCGGATGCCCTCTTTTTTTAAGTTGAGGCGTACGCTTTCGATGTTGCGCTGGCCGATGTTGCCGAGGCTGCCGCCGCTGATTTCAAACATCTTGGCGCCGCCGGCGATCTTGGCGGTCATGCGGGCGCGGGAGGCGCCTTTGGCCTCCATCTGCTTGATGGTTTCGCGGATGCCGGTGTCGGCATATTTCATGGGGCTTTTGCGGCCGGTTTCCATGTTGATGGGCAGCATGATATGGATGAGGGCGCCGAGCTTGATTTTGGGATCGTAGAGACAGATCCCGATGCAGGAACCGAGCGCGTAGGTGATGAGCATCCCCTCACCCTTGGCCATTTTCATATCTGCGATTCCGATGGTAAGCTTACTCATTATTCACCGCTGACTCCTAACTTGCGTAGTAACACGTTGAGGGAACGAATGTCGGGGGAGAGGAGCAGGCGGCAGGGGACCTCCTTGCCGTCGCACACGAAGTTGCCTCCGATGGTCATGATGTAATCCGACTGCCCGCCGTACTGGGCCATGGGGACGGCCATGATGGCGCCCTGCATATCGACGGTGAAGGCGGGGACGGTGAGCTCGATCTGGATATCGGCCAGGCTCGAGAGGGCGTTGATGAAGGTGGAGATCATGATGTTGCCGACCTCGATCAAGACGGAACACTCCATCTCATGCAGGCCGAAATAGTCTTCCACCTCTTTTCCCAAGGTGTTTCTCAGCACGAGGTTTACAAATTCAAGCTGCTGACAGGAGAGCATGATGCCGTTGATCTGGCCGCTCATTTTGACCAGAACGCCGGCGGTGATCTCCTCGGGGCCGCCGATCCACTCGATGGCCTCATTGTAGCCCATGATGCGCACTTCCGGCATCTGGATGCGGACCTGCTGACCGATCAGCTGGGAGAGGGCGGTGGCCGCGTTGCCGGTGCCGATGCTGCCGATCTCCTTTAAGGTGTCAAGCTCCAGGCTGCTGAGCTCGTCGTAATTCTTGATAGCCATATACACGCTCCTTCGTTTTGTTGTTCGGAGGGCTTTGCCTCCCAAGAGCATTGGAAAAGCCTTCGGCTTTGGTTGGTGTTTGGGCGTTTGCCGGCCGGTCTGCCGACCGGGTGCGGCGGGGCTGCGAACGTGAGGACGCGGGGGCGGAGGCGTTCTTTCTCCGTCAGTCCCTCTGCTAGTTCCTCAGGCCGATGATGGTCGACTCAATCTCATCGGAGGCCTGCACCATCTTGAGGGCCATGCTGTAGGCGCGCTGGCTTTCGATCACCTTGGTCATCTCCTCGGCGAGGTCGGCGTTGGACATCTCGAGCACGCCCTGGAGGATCTCACTGTCGCCACGGCGCAGGCCGCCGTTTTTCTCCACGTTGATGAGGCGGGACTCCTCGTTGTGGGTCATGCCGTCGTAGTTGATGTAGTCGAAGACGCCGGGCTTCTCCTCGAACCTGCCGTTCACCATCGGGATCAGGGCGCCGTCCTCATTGAGGACGAAGCGGCCTTCGCCGTCGGAGAGGTAGTAGTTGACCTCGGTGAGCGGCTCGCCGTTTTCATCGAGGAGCGGGTTGCCCTCCTCGTCCACCTCGCCGGTGGGCTCCACCAGCTGGGCGGCGTAGAAGGCGCCGCTGCGGGTGTCGGTCACTGCGCCGGTGGTCAGCTCCACGAGGGCGAAGTAGCCGTCGCCGGCGATCATGAAGTCGGTTTCGTTGCCGGTGTCCATGGCGCCGCCGCGGCTGTGGTCGGTGGCGCTGGTCCAGAGGATGCCGCCGACGCCGGAGGGCTCCATCACCTCGCCTGCCGCCTTGAGGTCCTGATAGATCAGGTGGCCGAAGCGGCTCTTTCCCGCCTTGAAGCCGGCGGTGTTGACGTTGGCGATGTTGTTGGCGTGGAGGTTGAGGCGCTTGAGCTGCTGGTGGGCGCCCACCGCGCCGATGAAGAAGGATTGGTTCATGGCGAAAACACTCCTTTCGGAAGTGGAAAAATCCATCGTCTCTGCCCGCGCCGCGGCGCGGGGACGGGGTCACCCCGCCCGCTACATCCGGCCGATCTCGGTGGTGGAGCGGTTCATCACCTGATCGTAGATCTTGGTGACGGTGGCGGCGCTCTGCAGGGCGCGCTGGAAGGTGATCATCTCGGTCATCTGCTTGACCATATCGCTGTTGCTGCGCTCTAAGTAGCCGCCGAGGACGTGGGGGGCTTCGACGAGGGCTGCCCCGTCGCCGGTGAAGAGGCCGCGCTCGTTGAGCTCGAGGGCGGCGGTGTCCTCAAAGGCGTAGACGCCGAGGGTGGCCATTGTCTCGCCGGTGGTCTCAAAGCGGATGGTGCCGTCTTCGTCCGACACCACCTTGTCGGTGCCGAGGAAGATGGGGGCGCCTTCTCTGTCCAGCACGCGGCCGATGTCCTGCAGCCAGAGGTAGCCTTCGGTGTCGAGGGAGAAGTTGCCGGTGCGGGTGTAGGCGATGTTGCCGTCCGGCGCTTCGATGGCGAAGTAGCCGTCGCCCATGATGCAGAAGTCGAGCGGGATGGCGGTCGGCTCGGGGACGCCCTGGCGGTGGTCGACCACGATCTCACTGGCGGCGCGGATATAGCTTTGACGGCCGATCTCCACCGGCTGCTGGTACTTGTTCCCGGCGCGGTGGTACATCACATCGTCAAAGGTGGTGGCGGTGTACCGGCTGGCCTTGAAGCCGTAGGTGGAGATATTGACCATATTGTTGGCGATGACATTTAAGTTGTTCTGGTGGGTGATCATGGCCGACGAGAGGTTGTAAAAGCCCTTGAACATGAGGTTCTCCCTTCGTTCCCGCCGAGGGCGGGTCATCGGCGCGCCTTGCGGCCGCGGGTGGGCGGCGGGGCGGGTGTGCCGTTTTTATACTGTTCCATGTGCAGCCGCAGCTTCTGGATGGCGCGGGTGTGGATCTGCGAGATGCGCGGTTCGCTGAGCTTTAAGACCTGCGCGATCTCCTTCATATGAAGATTCTTTTCGTAGTAGAGAGACAGCACCAGCTGCTCATTCTCCCGCAGCCCCTCGATGCCTTCCACCAGGGCGCGGTGCAGCTCCTGCTCCAGGAAGGCCCCCTCGGGGGAGGCTTCGGGGGAGTCGTCGGCCGGCTCGGCGGTGTAGACCTCGCTCTCGCGGGTGTCCATTAAGGCGTCCAGCGACAGGATGTTGCCGAGGGAGACGGAGGCCGCGTCTTTTAAGTATTTTTCCAGCGGGACGCCGAGGCGGTCGGCGATCTCCTCATCGCTGGGGAAGCGGCCGAGCTCGGTGGCGAGTTCGCCCACCGCCATGTCGATCCGCTTGGACTTCTGGCGCAGACTGCGCGGCAGCCAGTCCTGCTTGCGGGCAAGGTCGATCACCATGCCGCGGATGCGCTTGCTGATATAGGTTTCAAATTTGATCCCCTTGTCGGGGTCGAACTTGTCGATGGCGGCGACCAGGGTGAGGATGCCTTCGCTGACAATGTCCTCCACCTGGGCGAAGCTGGCATAGATGCCGCGGATCTGCAGGGCGGCGCTTTTGATCAGGCCCTCATAGCGCATCACCAGCGGCCATTTGAGGGCTTCGTCGCCGGTTTCTTTGTAGAGGGCGAGGAGGTCGTTGGTGTCGAGCGCCTCGATCTGGGCGGGGGTGAGGCCGGTGTCGGTCATGTGCCCACCGCCTCTCGCTGCTGGCGCATCGGCTCCTGCATGGTGATGTTGCCGATCGCCTGGATCTGGACACTGTTTGTCACCTCATTGAAGGAGAGGACGTAGACGCCGGGGTAGAACTGGGTGATCATCTTGGCGAAGTAGCCGCGGATGACCTGGCTGACCAGGAGGATCGGCGTCTGCCCGAGTTCCGCGAACTTTTTGATATGCTCGGCCAGCTGGCCGATGATCTGCTGCATGAGGTCGGGGCCCATCGCGAGGTAAACGCCCTGCTCGTTTCTGGTGAGCGAGGTGATGATTCTCTTTTCCACCTCGGCGTCGAGGGTGACGACGCGCAGCACCCCGTCCTCGCAGAAGCGGCGGGTGATGGTGCGGGCGAGGGCGCCGCGGATCTGCTCGATGGCGGAGTCGAGATCTCTGCCCTGCTGGAGCTGGTCGCTTAAGGTCTCAAGAATGGTGGCGAGGTCTTTGATCGGCACGCCCTCTTTGAGCAGGGCGCGCAGCACCTTCTCCAGCGTCGCATAGGAGACGATGTTGGGCACGGCCTCCGCCACCAGGTCGGGGGCGGTGTGCTTTAAGTTCTCCACCAGCTGGATGGTCTCGCTGCGGTTTAAGAGCTCAAAGGCGTACTTGCGGATGGTCTCGGTGAGGTGGGTGAGCATGACCGAGAGCGGGTCGATGACCTGGTAGCCGTAGATCTCGGCCATCTCCTTGTTCTCCGGCAGGATCCAGCGGGAGGGGATGCCGTAGGCGGGTTCGACGGTTTCGATGCCGTCGATCTCCGCCAAGGGGTTGGCGGGTTCGAGGGCCAGGTAGTAGTCCACGAGGATTTCGCCTCTGGCCACCTCTTCGCCCTTGATGCTGATGACATACTGGTTGGTGCCGAGCGACGCCGCGTCGTGCAGGCGGATGCTGGGGAAGACGAAGCCCATGTCCTGCGCGTACTGGCGGCGGAAGATGACGATGCGGCTGATCAGCTTGCCGCCGGAGGCCTCATCCACCATGGGGATGAGGCTGTAGCCAAACTCCATCTCGATCGGCTCGACGGCGAGCAGGGAGTAGACGTTGTTGATATCCTTGAAATAGTCGGTTTCGGCGGGGGCCGCCTCCTCCTGACGGGCGGCTTCGGCGGCAGCCACCGCGGCCGCGGCCTGCTGCTGCTGCATCCGCCGGGAGACGGCCAGTCCGCCGCCCATCAGCGAAGCGCCGCCCACCACCAGGGCGAGGTGGGGGGTATTGGGAATCAGGGCCAGAAAGAGGAGGATGGCGCCGGTGGCGATGATGGCACGCGGCTGGTTTAAGAACTGGCCGATGACATCGTTGTTGAGGCTGCCCTCCGACACCGAGCGGGTGACGATCATGCCGGTGGCGGTGGAGATCATCAGCGCCGGGATCTGGGAGACGAGGCCGTCACCGATGGTGGCGATGGAGTAGGTGGTGAGCACGGTGTTGAAGTCGCCGCCGCCCATCACCATGCCGAGGATCACGCCGCCGACAAAGTTGATGAGGGTGATGATCAGCGACATGACCGCGTCGCCCTTGACGATCTTGGTGGCACCGTCCATGGCGCCGTAGAAGTCGGCCTCGCGCTGCACCTTGTCGCGGCGGAGTCTCGCCTCCTGCTCGGTGATCATGCCGGAGGAGAGGTCGGCGTCGATGGCCATCTGCTTGCCGGGCATGGCATCGAGGGTGAATCTTGCCGCCACCTCGGCGACGCGCTCGGCGCCCTTGGTGATGACGATGAACTGCACCAGCACGATGATGAGGAAGATGACCACGCCGATGACCACGTTGCCGCCGGTGATCAGCTCACCGAACGCCTGGATGACGTTGCCGGCGTAGCCGCCCGAGAGGATGTGGCGGGTGGTGGAGACGTTCATGCCGAGGCGGAACAGGGTGGTCACCAGCAGCAGCGAGGGGAAAATCGAAAATTCCAGCGCCTCGCTGATGTTCATGGTGATCATGAGGATCATGACCGAGAGGCCGATGTTCAAGATGAGCAGAATGTCCAGCAGCCAGGTGTCCAGCGGGATGACCATGAAGAGGACGATGATGACCACGCCCAGCGGCACGGCATTGTCCATCAGCCTTTTCAGCATTTCTGCTCACCTCCTTCTCTGCCCGCCCGGACAAGCCCTCCCGCGGGGGGTTGCGGGGCGAGGGGTGCGGTAGGGGGCGGGGTTTCTCTCTTGCGGTTGCGGCGCGGGTGCGCCGGGGGGACTGTGCCGGGGGACTGCGCCCGCGGCGGGGCCTGCCCGGCCCGGACTGCCGGCGCCATTGGGGGCGGGCAGTCTCACATCTATGGACGGCTGCCGGTGAGGGCAGCGGCTTGTCTTTTTCTTTCGGGAGACGGACCTGCCATCAGACCTTGGCGATGCGGTTTTGGCCGTCGATCTGATAGAGGTAGACCATCACCTCGGCGACGGCATTGTAGAGATTCGGGGGGATTTCGCGGTCCACCTCCGCCTCTGCCAGCAGCTGACGGGCGAGGGGGACATTTTCCACCACCGCCACGCCGTGCTGTTCGCCGACGGCGACGATGCGCAGGGCGAACTCATCCACACCCATCGCCAGCACCACGGGGGCGGCATCCACCTCCGGCTTGTAGCGCAGGGCGACGGCGACGTGAGTGGGGTTTCGCACGATCACGTCGGCCTCGGGCACCTTCTGGATCATGCGGCTGCGCGAACGCTGCCGCTGGATCTGCTTGATCTTGCCCTTGACCTTGGGATCGCCCTCCATCTGCTTGTACTCTTCCTTGATCTCCTGCTTGCTCATCCGCATCTCCCGCTCGTACTCCCAGTACTGGTAGAGATAGTCGGCGCCGGCGAGGACGAGGAAGGCGAGGATGATCCACAGCACCATGCTCTTGCCCTCGTCGTAGAGGTGACCCATGGAGGCGGCGAGATCGGCATAGAGGTAGCGGGAGCTTTCCAGCAGCATCCCCTCGAGGCAGCGGTAGATGATATAGATCAGCACCGTGATCTTGAGGATGTTTTTCAGTACCTCCACCAGACTCTTTAAGGAAAACAGCCGCTTAAAGCCCTGCAGCGGGTTGAGACGGCTGAACTTGGGGCGGAGCAGCTCCCCGGCCACCAGCATCCTGGTCTGATAAAAGGTGGCGACGACGGCGCAGAGGATGGTGAGCAGCGTCATCGGCAGCACGGTGGTGGCCAGCAGACGCAGGGCCTGGATGCCGATCTCCCCGAGCTGGGTGGAGACGGTGCCGATCTGCCCCACGGTGGAGCCGATGCAGTAGCGCATGAAGCGGGTGCAGCCGTCGGCCAGGGCGCCGATGAAGAGGGTGAAGGCGAAGTAGGCGCCGAGCAGGGAGGCGACCGAGACGGCGTCGCGGCTCATGAAGACGTTACCTTTTTTGCGTTCGTCTCTTCGTTTCTTTGGTGTTGCTTTTTCGGTCTTGGAGCTGTCGGCCACCGCTCATCCCCCCTTTTTGCCGGGCCGTCCACAGGCGGCGGAGCGTGCGCGGGACGGCCGTGCGCACGGTCCTTGCGTTTCTCGGGGAAGGGGCTTGCGGGGGCGGGCGTTGGGCGACCGGCGTTTTGCTATCCGGCAGCCGTCAGCCGCAGCAGCTCGGAGAGGGAGCGCAGCATCTGATTTTCCGCCTGCAGCAGAAACTCGCTGAAGGGGGAGATCAGCATCAGCAGCATCACAAGGCCGATGATGACCTTGACGTCAATGTTGATGGCGAAGACGTTGATCTGGGGGATGACCTTCATCAAAACCCCCATGCCCAGCTGCCCGAGCAGCTCGGCGGTCAGGATCGGCATCGACATCTTCACCGCCATCACCGTACACTGGCAGAACAGCTCCAGCAGATAGGAGGCGGCGGCGGTGCCGATCCGCACCTCGCCGAAGGGGACAACGTCGCCCGACGTCATGAGGATGCGGATCAGGGTGTGGTGCCCGTTGCCGGCGAAGAAGAGCAGCATCATCAGCACGTTGATGATGACGCCGGTGACCGACATATTGGTCTGCTGGCCGGCATCGTAGATCTGGTTCATGGTCATGCCCATCTGGGTGTCGACCGTGAAGCCCATCAGCTGCGGGATATAGAAGAAAAACTGCATCGCCATCCCCAGCAGCAGGCCGGTGAGCAGCTCGGCGAGGATGCGCACCATCAGCTCGGGCGTGTCCTGCGGCACGGTCACCGTCTGCACGGTGAGGGAGGCGGTGAAGACCGAGAGGACGAGGATGAAGCAGCCGCGGTAGAGGTTGGGCAGGTTGCTGCGCCCCAGGATCGGGTTGAACAGCACCACGCCGCTCACGCGGGCCAAAATGTAGAGATAGAGGGTGAGAGCGGCATAGTCGACCACTGGGGCACCCCCTTACGAGGCGATGAGGCTGAAGACGTGGCGGGTGAAGTCCATCAGCGTCTCCATCATCCAGCCGCCGCCCACCAGCAGCACGGTGACCACCACCGCGAGCTTTAAGATGAAGGCGATGGTCTGCTCATGGATCTGGGTGACGGCCTGAAAGATGGCGACCACGATGCCCACCAGCATACTGAGCAGCAGCATCGGCCCGCCGAGGCGCAGCGTGATGCCGACAGCCTCCCGCAGCAGGGAGGTCACCTGTGCTGTATCCATTGTGGTCACCTCCGGAACAAGGCCCCGCCCGCTGTTTGCGGGGCGTACGGGTTCTACTTAAAGCCCACGATGAGGGCGGAGAACAGCAGCTCCCACCCATCCAGCAGCACAAAGAGCAGCAGCTTGAAGGGCATGGAGATCATCGAGGGGGGCAGCATGATCATGCCCATGGACATGAGGGTGGAGGACACCACCACGTCGATCAGCATGAAGGGAATATAGAGCAAAAAGCCGATTTCAAAGGCCCTTTGCAGCTCACAGGTCATGAAGGACGGCACCAGCACCCTAAGGGGCAGGTTGACCGTTGACTGCACCGAAATCGTCTCGGGCAGCGGAATGTCAGCCAGGTCGCAGAACATCTTGAGGGTGTCCACCTTGGTCTGGCGCACCATGAACTCCTTGATGGGGACGGCGGCGCGCTCGACGAACTCCTCCCCTGTGATCTCCCCGGCCTGATAGGGAATCCAGGCCTCCTGCTCGATCTGCTCCACGGCGGGGTTCATGGTGAGCAGGGTGAGGAAGAGGGCGAGGCCGGTGAGCACCAGGTTGGGCGGGGTCTGCTGGGTGCCCATGGCGTTGCGCAGAAAGGAGAAGGAGATGAGGTAGCGGGCGAAGGAGGTGGTCATCACCAAAATGGAGGGGACCAGGGAGATCAGGGTGGTGAGCAGCAGGATTTCCAGCGTCTGCACGCTTTCGCCGTTGATGCTGAACAGTGCGTCGCCCTTGGTTCTCCCCCCTTCGGGGCGGTTTTACTGCGATCCGTCCTCCCCCGGACGGTCGGGG
>JAFQKL010000042.1 GCA_017396965.1 Clostridia bacterium | reverse complement strand
GGATGGGCTGGCTTTGCGCACTGTTTCAGGGCAAAGCTCCCTTCAAGGTGTCGGAGGGGGATTTCGCCGCCTGCGGGCGGCGACCCCTGCAGGGGGCGCCGCCCCGCGAAAAACCGCGAAAAACCCCGCCGGAACATTTGAATTCCTCCTTCCGTCATGGTATCATAAAAAGATAAAGAACAACACGCCCCACCCGCGGAAAAAGGAGGACGACCATGCCGAGCAACTTCTCGTTCCTTTCCCCCCACTGGCCGGAGCTTGCCCTCCTGGGCAGCTCTGCCGAATCCCACCTGCACAGCGACGCTGCAGCCTGCATCTTCAAGCTGGGGCTGCTTGCCGAGCGTCTGGTCAGCAAGATGATCGAGGCCGAGCGGCTTGAGCTGCCGGAGGAAACCACCCACGCCGACCGCCTGCGCATCCTGCGCCGCGAGGGGCTGCTGCCCCGCAACGTCGACGAGATCCTCCACGCCCTGCGCAAGGCGCGCAACAACGCCGTCCACTTAGGGGAGGGCAGCTTTGAGATGGCCTCCACCCTGCTGCGCATGACCTGGCACCTCACCGTCTGGTTCATGGAGGTCTACGGCCACTGGGACTTCACTCCCGCTCCCTTCACCCTCCCCGAGGCGGACAGAGCGGCGGAGCCGGTGCCGTCTGTCCCGGAGGAGCTTCCCGAAGCCGCCCTGCCGCCGCAGCCGCGGGAGCGGGCGGACGAAGCCGCCGGGCGGATCGCCCTCACCCAAGAGGAAAGCGAAGTGCTGACAGCTGGCCGCGTCCGCCTGGAGGCCCGCGTTTTGCCGGTGGTCAACTTCTGCCTGCAGCAAAACCGCATCCCCGTCCTGCGGTCGCTTGCGGTGGTCAACGACGGCGATCAGCCGCTGGAGCATCTCACCTTGCGCATCACCGCCTCCCCCGCGCTCTGCCCGCCGCTCACCCGTGAGATCGACTACCTCCCCGCCGAAAGCACGCTGGAGCTGCGCGACCTCACCCTCCCCCTCGATGGCAACTTCCTCGTCAACCAAACCGAGCGGGTCACCGGCCTTCTGACCTTCACCCTCCTGCAGGGGGACACTCTGCTCTTTCTCGACACCGCCGAGCTGACCGCCCTCGCCTTTGACGAATGGCACGGCAGCGGCAGCCACCCCGAGCTGCTGGCCGCCTTCGTCACCCCCAACCACCCGCAGACAGCCCGCCTCATGGCCGCCGCCGCCCGCCTGCTGGGCGAGTGGACGGGCGACCCGACGCTGGACGGCTATCAGTCAGGCGATGCCGACCGCGTGCTGACCCAGGCGGCGGCGGTGTACGGCGCCCTGCAGCAGGAGGGCATTGTCTATGCCGTGCCGCCGGCGAGTTTTGAGCAGGTGGGCCAAAGGGTGCGCCTGTGTGACACGGTGCTGGAGCAAAAGCTCGGCACCTGCCTTGATCTCACCCTGCTCTATGCCGCCGTGCTTGAGGCCATCGGCCTGCATCCGCTGCTCATTTTAAAGCGCGGCCACATCTTCGCCGGCCTCTGGCTGGAGGACCGCAGCTTCCCCGAGGCGGTGCAAGACGATGCCGCCCAGCTCACCAAGCGCATCGCCAGCGGCGTGCGTGAGGTGGCGGTGGTGGAGACCACCCTGCTCACCGCCGGCCGCAGCGCCCCCTTTGACGATGCCTGCCAGGCCGCCGTGCAGGAGCTGACGGGGGAGAACCCCGTTGAGCTGATCCTCGATGTCTCCCGCGCCCGC
This sequence comes from Clostridia bacterium, assembly GCA_017396965.1. Classification (GTDB taxonomy): domain Bacteria; phylum Bacillota; class Clostridia; order Oscillospirales; family Feifaniaceae; genus Galloscillospira. The sequence goes on along the minus strand of JAFQKL010000042.1, from coordinate 1,229 downwards.
CTCAGCGGCGTCGCCCCGCTGCCGCAGCGGATCGCGGTGGGGGACAGCTGGCGGGTGGAGGAGGCCCCCGTGGCCGTGGCGGCGGTGGAAGCTCCCCGTCAGGTGGGTGTCACCATCGCCCCCGAGGAGGAGCGTCCCGCCGAGGCGCCGGGCAAGAAGAGCCAGTGGGAGCGTCGCCTCCTCGACCTCGGCCTGCGCAACACCCTCATCAACCTGCGCCTCACCCGCACCATGGTCCCCCTGCTCGCCCCCTCGCTCGACGAGCTGGAGGACGCGCTGGCGGAGGGCAGCGACTTCTCGCTGCTCCCCCGCCCCTCCGACTGGCAGCCCCCGGAGGACGGCATCCGCCTGGAGACCCTGCACGACGCCGGCACCCCCCTCATCCAATCCGAATTCAAAAACCGCCGCCTGCGCTCGGCGCTCACCGAGGGCGAGCTTTCCCGCGCCCTCAAGGAGCTGTACCGCGCCGCCCGCACGGCGCTGGAGGAGAACGGCGCCAACACCCTCTACCTCGCCATGGGCCTGCTGCGCTGGTACGAGAGCGGCCGCAGCGGCAAGGCCCGCTATGCGCCGCTGCTGCTCATCCCGGTGGAGATGGTGCGCCGCTCTGCCGCGGGCGGCTATGTCATCCGCCTGCGCGACGACGAGCCGCAGATCAACATCACCCTGCTTGAAATGCTGCAGCAGGAGTTCGGCATCACCGTCTCCGGCCTCGACCCGCTGCCCCAGGACGAGCGCGGGGTGGACATCCGCCGCGCCTTCACCATCCTGCGCCGCGCCGTGATGGGCCAGCCGCGCTGGGATGTGCTGGAATCAGTCTGCCTCGGCATCTTCTCCTTCTCCCAGTTTGTCATGTGGAACGATCTGAAGAACCGCTCGGAGGATCTGGCGAAAAACAAGATTGTCCGCTCCCTGATGGAAGGCCGCCTCTGCTTTGCGGCAGAGGAGATGACGATCGGCGAGCGGGTGCCGGAGGAGGATGTCCTGCTGCCCATCCCCGCCGACGCCTCCCAGCTCCACGCCATCCGCGAGGCCGCCCGCGGCCGCAGCTTCGTGCTGCACGGCCCACCCGGCACCGGCAAGTCACAGACCATCACCGCCCTCATCGCCAACGCCCTGGCGCAGGGGAAGACCGTCCTCTTTGTCGCCGAGAAGATGGCGGCGCTGGAGGTGGTGCAAAAGCGCCTCGAAAAGATCGGCATCGCCCCCTTCTGCCTTGAGCTGCACTC
>JAFQKL010000041.1 GCA_017396965.1 Clostridia bacterium | reverse complement strand
GTCAAGGGGCGCCCGAAGGGCGGGGGGTGGAGATTTTTTTGGAGGGGGGCCGGCGCTTGCGACGGCATTTCCTCTCCCCCTCCAAAAAAATACTACCCCCTTTACCCCTTGACGGCCGGAAACACAGCTGCCCATAATGGTTTTTGGGGCGATGCCGGACTCCGGCATCGCCCCATATCTGCATTTTCGGGCCTCAAACTCCCGCAGCACCTAGACGGCTGCGCGACACACGTCTGCCGTCAACCCACAATCCCAAAAGGGCCCCCGCGTCCCTTCCCCGCCGCGCCTGGCGGCTGCGCGACAAGCATCGACGACAGCCCGCTCAGGGAGAGGCCAAGGGTGCAACGGGCCAGCTAGGCACGTTGTGTTCGCACGCTATGAGAGGGCAGCATTTAATGGGTGTACTCCAGCACCGCAACCTCGCTACCCACCTCGCGGCGGACCAGCTCCAGCATCTTTTCCGCATGGGGGCAGGGGTAGCCGATGGGGGTGCCGCGGGTGATGCAAGAGGCGAAGGCAATGGTGTCGGCGCCGCGGCGGACGAGGAGGCCGGCGCGCAGCGGTGCCTTTTTCCCGGGGCAGCCGCCGCAGTTTGTAAAACCGACCAGCTCGATCTCCTCTTCAACGCCCTCAAAGGCGCCGAGTTTGCTGCGGATGGCCTTGAAATCGGTGGTGCCGGGACAGTAGTCTTCTGTTTGAGTGCAGCGAATGATACCCAGTTTCATGGGAATTCTCCTTCCTTTGGATCTCTTTTAGCCCTCCACCTCGTCGAGATAGGTGGCGGCGAGGTCGGCGATGTGGGTGAGTACGGCGAGGGGGAATCGCTCGTAGGCCAGGCCGACGCTGCGGCCGCCGGCTTTGAAATCGTTGTCCGAAAAGCCCATGTGCCAGCGAATGGCCATCGCCTCCTCGCGGGTGAGGCGGAGGAAGCCGCTGATGATGTAGACCGACTTCTCCCCGTGTCCGTAGGGCAGATTGTCCTCCACCCGGTAGCCGCGCACCGACTCCCAGATGAAGTCACCCATCTCGTCGCTCTTGACGAGGCGGCGGGGGGCAGCGTTGACCTTTTCCGGCTCGTAGGTCTTGCGGTTACGGTACTCAGGGACATAGAGATCCACCTTGCACAGGTCGTGCAGCAGGCCGCAGATGGCCACGCTCTCCTCCTGCTCCGGGGTCAGCTCCCGCCCCTCGGTCAGCTCGGCGCGGTAGAGGGCGCGCAGGCGCTCGTAGACGTGGAGGCTGTGCTCACACAGTCCCCCCTCTTTGGCGAGGTGAAACCGGGAGGAGGCGGGGGCGGTGAAGAAGTCGGTGGTCTGCAGCCAGTCGAGCAGGCGGTCGGCACCGGGGCGGGTGACGCGGGTCTGAAAGATGTCGAGAAACTGCTGTTTCATGTTGTTCTCCTTCTGCTTGCCAAAAAGAGGCGCCGGCTGTGCGGCGCCTCTTTGGATCGCGGGGTGGGGCTTAATACTTGCCGACCGGAGGCTTGACCGAATCGGGCAGCGGGCACTCGTATTTGCCGCCGTTCTGGCGCAGCACGATCTCCTTGGCGCGGGCAATCGCATCGGGATCGTTCATGGTGCGGATCGCCGAGAGGGCCATGGCCTTGGCGGCCACCAGCAGGCCCTTGTGGGCCAGGCGGCTGCCGGACTGGGCGGTCATCTGCCAGGTGTGGCCGACGTTGCCGACGCAGGCGGTGGCGACATTGAGGTTTAAGCACGGGCAGGCATAGGTGACATCGCCGACATCGGTGGAACCGCAGCTGATGACGGCCTTTTCCGGCTCGTAGGGGTGGATCTCGCTGTCCAGCGGCTTCTCCAGAATCTCCTCGAGGCGGTCGGCCCCGTAGGTCTTGACGATGCTCTCCTTGATGGCGTTCATGGTCAGCCCGTTGTAGGTGGCGTGGAAGGAGCGGGCGAGGGCGTAGTCCTCCTCATCCCACTCGGGGGCGCCGACCTCCACGAGGCAGTCGTAGGCGATGCGGGCGAGGGCGTCGTTGGCGATGTAGTCAGAGAAGGCCATGGTCAGCTCGTACTTCATCTCGGTCTCGGTCATGAGGGCGGCACCCTGGGCCACCTTGACGACGCGGGCAAACAGCTCCTTGACCTGGGCCACCTTGGGCGAGCGCACCTCGTACTTGACCATCGCATGATCCTGGACGACATTGGGGGCGACACCGCCGGCATCGGCGTAAGCGTAGTGGATGCGGGCACCGTCGATGATATGCTCTCTCATATAGTTGACACCGACGCTCATCAGCTCGGCGGCATCGAGGGCGCTGCGGCCCAGGAAGGGGGTGGCGCCGGCATGGGAGGTGAGGCCGAAGAACTCGAAGTTGGCGCCCATGATGGCGCTGCTGCCGTTGGCATCCACCTTGTTCTGGGTGGAGGGGTGCCAGGTGTAGCAGAAGTCGACATTGTCAAACAGACCGGCGCGGGCCATGAACTGCTTGGAACCGGCGCCTTCCTCGGCGGCGCAGCCGTAGTAGATGACGGTGCCGGGCAGGTTGTGGGCCACCAGATACTCCTTGGTGGCGATGGCGGCGGCGAGGGCACCGGCGCCCAGCGCGTTGTGGCCGCAGCCGTGGCCGGGGGCGCCTTCCTTGACGGGGCACTTGGTGGCCTTGCCGGCCTCCTGGCTCAAGATGTCCAGCGCATCGTACTCGCCGAGGAAGCCCATGACACAGCCGCCCTCGCCGGTCTTGAAGGTGCCGGTGAAGGCGGTGGGCATCTCGGCCACGCCCTCCTCAACGGTAAAGCCCTCGGCGCGCAGCACGTCGCACAGCAGCTTGGCCGACTCAACCTCCGCATAGGGCAGCTCGGCAAAGCCCCAGATCTTGTCGCTGACCTCTAAAATCAGGTCTTTTTTCTCGTTGACGACCTTGTCGATAAACTGTAAATCAGGTTTCACGGGGGTTCTCCTCCTGTCTGTTGGTTTTTTCGCTGCGGCGGGTGCGGACAACAAAAAAGCGGCCCTCGTGGCTGCGAGGGCCGCTGTCTCTCCCGACAACCCATCCCCGCAGGCACAAGCAAGGCAGACGCCTGTGCCGCGGCACACGCGTCTTCACCGATGATGTCGCAAAGTCTCTCTCTGGACAGGCAGCATCCGGCACCTCCGCAGAATCATGGGATAGTATCAGAATAACACCCGGGACGGGGGATGTAAAGTGGACAACCTGCACAAAGTTTTCCACCCCCGTCCCCTCATTTTTGTCTTCTGTTCAAAGACAGCTGTCTTTCTCCCGCTTAGATGTTGGGCATCTTGCCGGTGGGCATCATCAGCACCCGGCCGGTGCCGCGGTAGACGTTGACCAGGCCCTCCCCCGAGGCGGCGGAGCCGATCAGGCTCTTGCCCGAGCGCTCCACAGTGAAGTCGAGGGTGCCGCTCCAGGCGATGGCGTAGTTGCCGTCGATCTTGACCACATCGTTGCTCAGGGTGATCTCGACCAGCTCCGACATCGGGCACTCGGACTCGACGCAGAAGTAGCCGCTGCCGTTTAAGCTCAGGTTGAAGAGTCCCTCGCCGCCGGCGACGGCGGAGGAGATGTTGGAGCGCATCACGGCCTTCTGCTGCAGGCGCGAGTCACAGGCCAAGAAAAGGCCGTCGTCCAGCACCACCGAGCCGTTCCAGTCGGCGGCGTTCATCAGGATCAGGTGCTTGTAGGTCGGCTCAAGCACCAGCAGGCCGTCGCCCTGGTACTCCGGCTTGATGGCGGACTCCCCCGTCCCCTTGCCGCGCAGCGCCTTGCCGAAGAGGTCGCCGACCCCCTTGACGCCGGTGGTGGCCTGCACGTTGCCCAGCATCCACTGCATCGCCCCCGCCTGAATGGTCACAGGGGCCTTGGACAGCTCGCAGACCAGCTGGCGCTTGCGGACGTTCATCTCCGCGCTGTAATAGGCGATCATGGCGGAGGAGGGCATGACGCTTAGGTCGCGCTGGTACTCCACCACCCGGAAGGGGCCCTGCTGGTCGAGGGTCTTGATGTCGTCGTTGTCGAGAAAGTTTCTGATCTGGTAAGCCATGGACTGTCCTCCTGTGTTTGTAATGATGTGTCCATGGACATTGTACACGCTGTGTCCCACAATTGCAAGATGTTCGGCGGGAAAAAAACGCTTGACATTGTCGATATTCGATATTATAATGGAGCCGTAATATCGATATTCGACAATTCGGACGGCGGAGGAGGTTTTTCATGGCACGACCCAAGTTTCAAACCCTGACCGAGCAGATGTTCTACTGTCTCCTCGCCCTCCAGCGCGAGTGCTGCGGGATGGACATCATGGACCGTGTTCCCGCCATGACCGGCGGGCGGGTGACGGTCGGCTCGGGGACGCTGTATCACCTGCTCGATCAGTTCCTCGCCTCCGGGATGATCTGCGAGACCAAGGTGGAGGGCCGCCGCCGCAGCTATCTGCTCACCGAAAAGGGGCGGGCGGTGCTGGAGGAGGAGGTGGCGCGGCTGCGCCGTCAGCTTGAGGACTATGGGCGCATCATGGCCGATTATCAGGCCGCTACAACTGCAACAAAGGAGGAGGAACAGGCATGAGGAAGAGGAAATACCGTCTGGCACAATTCACCTTTTACGACCGCACCGGCATCGCCGCCGATCTGACGGCGGAGGCGGCGCGGGGGTGGATGCTGGACAAGGTTTCGTACTTTTTCTGGCGCTTTCGCCGCATCGAGCCGCGTGCGCTTCACTTTGCGGTGAGCTATTTCCCCAAGGCCTCGGTATTTGACCCGGAGCCGGGCGAGGAGCAGCGCAGCTTTGAGGAATTCTGTCTGCAAAGCGGCTGGCAGCTGGTGGGCAGCGCGGCGCAGATGCAGATTTTCTGCAACGAGCGGGAGAACCCTGTGCCCCTTGAAACCGACGCGCTGGTGGAGCTGGAGAACATCCACAAGGCGGCGAAGCGGGGGTTTTTGCTGCCCTACCTTCTGCTGATGATCACCGGGCTGCTGCAGATGGGGTTGTTTTTGTCTTCGCTGTTTCGCGATTCGCTGCGGGTTCTGGGCAACAGCGGCTATCTGTTCACCGGCTTTTCCTGGGCGGTGCTGCTGTGCATGACCGGGACGGAGCTGCTCGGCTATTTCCGTTGGCGCAGCCGGGCGAAAAAGGCGGCGCTGGAGGACGGCAGTTTTGTGCCGACCAAGAGCACCCGGAGGTTTCAGCTGGCCTGTCTCTGGGTGGTGCTGGTGCTGCTGGTGCTCTATTTCTTCAGTCTGGAAGCCTATCTGCGCGGCTTTCTGCTCAGCTCGCTGGCGTTGCCGACGCTGGTGATCGCATCGGTGATCGGCACCCGGGAAGTGCTCAAACGCTGGAAGGTGTCCACCGGCATCAACCGGGCGGTGACGCTGGGACTTTGCATCCTGCTGCCGGTGGCGCTTTCGCTGTTCACCACCCGGGCCATCTTTGCGATGATCTCCGACGGGCGCTTTCAGCGGCCGGCGGCGGAGACCTATGTCTACAACGGGCAGACCTTCTCCCTCTACCGCGATCCCCTGCCGCTCTATGTCTCCGACCTGCTGGAGATCGACGACAGCCGCTACTCCGCTCAGCTGACCACCACCACCTCTCCCCTGATCGCGACCCACACCGCCGTCCACCGTCCGCGGCTGGGTGAGCGGAATCAGTCCGATCTCTTCTATAAGCCGGATCTCTCCTATACGGTCACCGAGGTGCGCTTTGCGCCGCTCTACGGTTTTTGCCGGCGGGCGCTGCTGGAGCAGGCGACAGATCGGGTGCTGCATGGGCGGTGGGGGGAGTATCTGCCCATTGAGCCGACGCCGGAGGGGGTTCTGGCGGCCTATCGTCTTTCGGACGGGGTGTCGGTTCTCAACCGCTGGCTGCTGTGCTATGAGGATCACTTTGTCGAGCTGCAGGCCGACTGGGCATTGACGGCGGAGCAGCTGGAGGCGGCCGGGCAGCGGCTGGCCGGGGGTATGTGATTTGACAGCGGGGAACTTTCCTGCTATACTGAACCCATCTTGAGGACAGGAGGGGAAACGATGCGCAAGGCTTAACACAGTTTGTAAGAGGCGTGCCATCCCCCGCGGCTACCCGCGGTCGGTTTGGTGCGCCGCTGTGGAGAGCCGAAGCGTTGCCGTCCCCGTCTGCTGTGTGGACAGATCCCTTCTTTTGCGGTCGTTCTGTCTTACAATCAAGCGGACTGCGAGGCCCGTTCGGGCTGTTCGCAGTCCGCTTTTTTGATTCAGACAGGAGGAAATACCGTGGCTGCAATCACTGTGACCAATCTAAACTTTACCCATGACGGCGGGAGCGCCCCCGTCTTTGAAGATCTTTCCCTGACACTGGACACCAGCTGGCGCCTTGGCCTGGTGGGGCGAAACGGGCGCGGCAAAACGACGCTGCTTCGCCTGCTGGCGGGAGAGCTTACGGGACGGGGGCGGATCTTGGCTCCCCTCCCCTTTGTCCTCTTTCCGGGGCCGATACCGGCTGACGGGGCGGCGGCGGGCGCTGTCTTTCAGGGGCTGGACGGGGCGGACTGGCAGATCGAGCGGGAGCTGCGGCTGCTGGGGCTCTCCCCGTCGCTGCTTGAGCGGCCGTGGGCGACGCTGAGCGGCGGGCAGCAGACCCGTCTGCAGCTGGCGGCGCTGTTTTTGCGGGAGGGGGCCTATCCCCTCATCGACGAGCCGACCAACCATCTTGATCGGGAGGGGCGGCAGCTGGTGGCGGCCTATCTCTCGCAAAAGCCGGGCTTTCTGCTGGTTTCTCACGACCGCTCTTTTCTCACCGACTGCACCGACCACATCCTCTCCCTGGGGCGCGAGGAGGTGACGGTGACCGGCGGCGGTTTTCCCGCGTGGTGGCGGGAGTATCAGCGGCGGGAGGCGCGGGAGCGGGCCGAACAGGCGCGGCTGCAAAAGGAGATCGGGCGGCTGGAGGCGGCGGCACGGCAGACGACGCAGTGGTCGGCCAGAACCGAGTCGGGCAAGTACGGCCGGACGGAGAGCGGGCTGAAGGCGGATCGCGGCTATGTCGGCCACAAGTCGGCCAAGCTGATGAAGCGGGCGAAGGGCATCGAGGCGCGGCGGCAGCGGGCAGCGGAGGAGAAGGCGGGGCTGCTCCGGGAGACGGAAAAAACCGAGGCGCTGCTGCTGCATCCTCTGACCTTTCAGGGCGGGCCGATCGCGCGGCTGGAGGGCGTGTCGGTCTGCTATGGAGCGGTGCAGACACCTCCTGCCGATCTGGTGATCGAAAGCGGGCAGCGGATTGCCCTCATCGGCGGCAACGGGGTGGGCAAGAGCAGTCTGCTGCGCCTGCTGGCGGGGGAGCCTCTTTCCATTGTGGGGCGCCATGAACAGAGCCGTCGCGCCGTTGTCTCCTACCTGCCGCAGGGTATCTCCCATCTGCGCGGCAGTCCTGCCGACTTTGCCGCGGCCGAGGGGCTGGAGCTGACCCGCTTTTTCACCATTCTGCGCAAGATGGACTTTTCCCGCGAGGCCTTCACCCGCCCCATGGAGCAGTTCAGCGACGGACAGCGAAAAAAGGTGCTGCTGGCCGCCAGTCTGGCCACCGACGCCCATCTTTACCTGTGGGATGAGCCGCTCAACTATATCGACCTGTTCTCCCGCATCCAGATCGAGCGGCTGCTGGAGGAGGCTTCCCCCACGTTGGTCTTTGTCGAGCACGACGCCGCCTTTGTGGACAAAATTGCCACCCACCGGGTGACGGTGGGTGGCTCAGACTGTCGAAAAACCCCTGTATAAAAAATCAAAGAAAACCGTCTTGCCGGTTTTCTGCCTTATCCCGGGCGCGGGACCGGATGTCAAGGGCGCCGAAGGCGGGGAGACAGAACATTTTTGTCCCGTCCCCCGCAAGGGACAAAAATGTTCTGTCGACCGCACCCTTGACAGGAGGGACACGGGTCATGCTGCTGCCGAAGGCAGGCGGAAAAATCACCATTTTTCCGCCTGCCTTCACTTTCTTCATGGCAAACAGAGCTTTTGACAAGCAGAGAGTGTCCTCCTGGAAGGACGGCACCCTCCTTGCGTTGCGGCAGCCGTTTTGTCCCGTTTCATCCCATGTCTCGCCTCGACTGTGGCCGGCCACAAGGCGCCCCCCCGCCGACGGCGCAGCCCCCGCCCCTCCCCACAACACAAAAAAGAAAGCCCGCCCCACCCCGCAGAAAAAAGCCCTTCCGATTTGTGCATTTTGCCGATTGCCAAGATGTTTTACGCCAAACCGCGCCCGCCCGGCGAAAAAGGCCCGTCAAAGCGTCCCGAAAACATAAATATTGTTCCCCCGCACAACGGACAGTCAGCTTACTTTTCTTGCCTCCCCGCCGCAAAAGTGCTTTTATTTGATGGGCTTCTGTGTTATAATAGAAACGAGCCAAAATCACTTTCCTGAATATGGAATACAAAGAACGCGAACTCCCCCACCCCAAACATCTCCCCCCACACGACATTCAGCACCGTCCGCGGCGCGGCCGGTGATTACCAATATACGGAAAAGGTGGCAGTAAATATGGAGCAGTATGTCATTCGCGGTGGCCGCGAGCTGTACGGCAGTGTGCCGATCAGCGGGGCCAAAAACGCGGCGCTGGGAATTCTGCCCGGCGTCATCCTGTGCAGGGGCACCTGCCGCATCGAAAATCTGCCGCAGATCAGCGACGTCGCCAATATGCTGGAAATCCTCTCGAGCATGGGCGCGCAGATCCGCTATCTCAATAAAAACACCGTCGAGATCAACTCGGCCCACGTCAAAAACCTGCCCACCCCTTACGAGGTGGTGCGCAAGCTTCGGGCGTCCTACTATCTGATCGGCGCCCTGCTGGGGCGCTTCGGCCATGCCGAGGTGGCGCTGCCGGGCGGCTGTGACTTCGGCTTCCGCCCCATCGACCAGCACATCAAGGGTTTTGAGGCCCTGGGGGCCACCGTCTCGATTACCGACGGCGGCATCGTCGAGGCGCACACGGAGGACGGCGTTGTCGGCGCCGAGATCTTCCTCGACGTCGTCTCGGTCGGCGCCACCATGAACATCATGCTGGCGGCGGCGATGGCCAGGGGGACAACGGTGATCGAAAACGCCGCCCGCGAGCCGCACATCGTCGACCTCGCCAACTTCTTAAACACCTGCGGGGCCGACATCACCGGCGCCGGCACCGACGTGATCAAGATCCGCGGCGTCGAGGAGCTGCACGGCTGCACCTATTCGATCATCCCCGACCAGATCGAGGCCGGCACCTATCTCACCCTGGCGGCTGCCGCCGGCGGCGAGGTCACCGTCACCGGCGTCATCCCCAAGCACCTGGAGTCGATCACCGCCAAGTTGAGCGAGATGGGGGCGGAGATCATCGAGCACGACGAGAGCGTCACCGTCCGCCGTCCCCGCGACCGGCGGCTGCGCCGCATCAACATCAAAACCCAGCCCTACCCCGGCTTCCCCACCGATATGCAGCCCCAGTTCGCCGTGCTGCTGGCCCTGGCCGACGGCACGAGCATCCTCACCGAGGGGATTTACGACAACCGATATAAATACGTCAACGAGCTGCGCCGCATGGGCGCCAACGCCACGGTGGACGGGCGCATCGCCGTCTTTGAAGGGGTGGAGCGCCTCTCCCCGGCGCCGGTTCGCGCCACCGACTTGAGAGCCGGAGCCGCCCTCATCATGGCGGCGCTGGCGGCGGACGGTACCTCCACCATCGACGAGGTGCGCTATGTCGAGCGCGGCTATGAGGACATCATCAAGAAACTGCGCGCCATCGGCGCCGATGTCAAGTGCATCGAGCAGTACGAGGCGACCAAGGCCCTGGGCTGAGAGGAGAGAGCGTATGACCATCCGTCCCGCCACACAACAGGACATCCCCACCCTCGCCGCCATGCGGGTGCAGCAGCTGATCGACGAGGGAGACACCCCGAACGACGACCTCTACCCCCGTCTGCTCCCCTACTTTGAGCAGGCCCTGGCGGACGGCTCCCTCCTGCAGCTGGTCTGCGAGGAGGAGGGGCGGCCGGTTGCCACCGCCGCCGTGATCTACTATCTCTTCCCGCCCTCCTTCGACGATCTGGCG
>JAFQKL010000040.1 GCA_017396965.1 Clostridia bacterium | reverse complement strand
TCGGCTGAGTCAGTCTATGCCGACGGGCGAGCGGGGGTGAAGAGAAGCTAAATAAGAACAAATGTTCTATATATTAAGGAAGCATTTTTGCAACAGACACAAACCGAGCGTCCCCGCCCAGGCGAAGACGCTCGGTTTTGATCTACGGTATCATTCAAATCCAACACCTGCAAAGAAGCAAATGCCAACAAAGAGAACAAATATTTGTTTTTACTTCGCCCGCACCAGATCCTTCACCTCATCCATTCTCCGCATCACCTGCTCATAGCCGTAGTCATACAGCGCCTTGAGCTTGTCGAGCTTGCGGCAGAAGCGGGAGATCATGCGGTCCTCTTCGATGAACAGGCTGATGTTCTTGCTGGAGCCATCCTCCTTGAGGCAGCGCTCAAAGATGTGGTTAAAATAATGGTGGCGCACCCGTAACCAGCTGGCGGCGTTGGGGCTGAAGCTGCGGTAGTAGGTCATCAGCGCCATCTCGTCGGGCTTTAAGTAGTGGCGGTAGCTGCGCGGCTTGGTGAGGATGACGAGGTTGGCCTCGTTGCCGTCGAACTCGGAGCGGTTGAGCGGGATGGGATTGGCAAGCCCCCCGTCCACCAGCTTGCGTCCCTTGAAGTAGACCGGCGGGAAGTAGAAGGGCAGGGCGCAGGAGGCCTGTGTCAGCTTGCCGGAAACATCGTGCTCCTCCTTGGGGTAGTAGTATGCGCGAAGGGAGGTCGCATCCGCGCACACCGTGACAAAGCGGTCGGTGGTGCTGCGGAAGGTCTCATAGTCAAAGGGCGAGAGTTTGTTGGGAATCTCATCAAACGCGAAGGGGATATTCATAATCGAGCGGCTGGTGAAAAAGTGTCTCCAGCTGATGTAATTGTCATCCAGGGTGAAGCGGCTGGCCACCTCCCAGTTTCGGCCCCGCTGACGGCTGACATAGGAGATGCCGTAGCTGACGCCGGAGGAGACGCCGATCGTATAGGGGAAGTGGACCCCCTCATCCAGCAGCGCGTCGAGTACGCCACAGGTAAACAGTCCGCGGAACGCGCCGCCTTCCAAAACCAATCCTGCCATAATTCTTCTATAACTCCTTTTGCTGCACACGCGGCAAACCGCCGCGCCGAGATCGTTTTGCCGCCAATGAGCGGCTCCAGCAGCCGGATCCCGGTTTGGAGTGCGACTGCCTAACTCTATTATAAGCCTTTTTCACGCCTATTACAAATATTTTTTCTAAAATCCCTTCTCAAATGCCGGGAAATATGGTATGATAACTCGGTAACAACGTTACGACAGTGCTTCAAGCGCAAAATCACGGACTGGATTACAAAGGAGAGTTGTTTGGTATGGATTCTACATGGACAATGATATTGATGCTGATCCCGTTTGCCATGCTCTATTTCTTTGCGCTGAGACCGCAGAGACAAAAGGAGAAGGCGCAGGAGGAGATGCGTTCCGATATCGCACTGGGTGACCGCGTGATCACCATCGGCGGCATCGTGGGTCGTGTCGTCAATGTCAAGGAAGAGACGGTGACCATCGAGACCGGCAGTGAGAAGACCCGCCTGGTCATGATGAAGACCGCTATTTCTCAGCGTGAGTCCAGAGAAGATCACTAGAATGATCTGCGGCGCCGCTGTTTTGTCCGGAGAAACGGCCGCTTCAGTCCTTGCGCTGCCGCGCCCGTTCGGTTTTGATCATCCAATCGGTGAGCAGGCAGCTGAGATAGGAGGCCAGCGTGATCAGGGCGGCGGTGTGGATCAATTCCGTGTGCAGGCGGACCAAATTGTGATATGTATAAGGTTGCGCCAGATAGGGGTGAAGTGTCAGTGACAGAGCGAGCAGAAAGGCCGCCGCCACAGCCCCGCCTCTGGCCACCGCCAGGGAAAAGGGCTCAATCCTGTATTTTTTCGGCATTTCCATCCGCTCCTTCCCCTTGATTCCCACGCTGCAAAACGCCACCTCCGCAACCGCTGTTCCTATTGTACCGCTTTGCAGCGGTCGATTCAATGGTAAAATCAGGACATCGGACGCCATTCCTCGTCATTTCTCACAAAGATTCCCCATCCGCTTTAGCAGTTGATAAATAATGAATGGCTATAATTACCATTTCTCCGAAAGATCTCGCGTGTGGAAATACAAGCCATGTATTTTTTAAGGTCACTCTGCGCATTTTGTCGAATTATCAGTTATTATGCGATGTAAATATGTTGATTTCAAAAACGTGAGCAGTTAAAATAAGGTCACAATGTGTTCAGGAGGAAAGGGAAAATGAATTGGATGACCGATATGACTGCAAAAAGAGAGACCGGGAGCGTTACGCTGAATGCAGGGACGGAGCAAATCCGGGTGATCTACCGGCTCACCACCGAATGGATCGAGGCGAGCGGAGAGCCGATTTACGGCGTCGAGATTGAGGCCGAACCAACGGGGGAATGCGTGACACTGAGTGCCCTTTCGACCGATGGTCAAAGGGTGGAAACACTGCTTGCGGCTCTCATGCGCGGGGCTGTCACCCCGTTGACGGCGGCGGATGTGGTCTATGACTGGCTGATCAGCGAGGAGGGCAGCCGGATTCCTGTGGAGAGCAGATAAAGAATTCTCTTTGTTTTTTGGGATAGCCGTAATCTTTCTCTTGCATCCTCTCTAAAAAAGTGTATAATAGAGAAAACGGGCCGGTGCCAGAATGGAGAGATGCAGATGAAATGCTGTTTTTGCGGACACCCTGAGAGTCGGGTGATCGATTCGCGTCCCATCGACGAGGGAGCGAGCATCCGCCGCCGGCGGGAGTGTGCGTCCTGCGGCCGCCGGTTTACCACCTATGAGACCATCGAGACGGTTTCGGTGATGGTGGTCAAGAAAGACCGCTCGCGTGAGGCTTTTGACCGGGAAAAGCTGCTCAAGGGCCTGCTGCGCGCCTGCGAGAAGCGGCCGGTGCCGGTCAAGCGTCTGGAGGCCGTGGTCGACGAGGTGGAGGCCACGGTGCAGAATATGCTTGAGCGGGAGGTCACCTCTCAGGCCATTGGAGAGATGGTGATGGATCGGCTCAAGGAGATTGACGACGTCGCCTATATCCGTTTCGCCTCGGTCTATCGTCAGTTCCGCGATATCGACTCCTTCAATGAGGAGATCAACAAGCTGCGCAGCGAGAAGAAGGCCAGCCCGGTTTGAGGCCGGGTTTCCGGCGTCTCAAAAGCATCCTAAATGCCATGAAAACAAGCCCGCCGCAGGGACTGTCCCGCGGCGGGCTTTGTGTGGTTATTCGGATGTGCCGAAGGCGGCCTTTTCGCCCAGCTTCTCCCATTCATGCATCGAGATCTCGCGACAGACGATCATCGCGGCATCGCGCCCGCTCCAGCGGATGGCAGAGGCATCCGAGCGAACCCGGAGGTCGAGGATCTCGTTGTAGAAATTGGCGGTCTGATGGTCGTGCGGCCCCAGATCATGCGCCGGACAGTTGGGGCAACGCTCCTCCCGTCCCATCAAAACCTTGTGACAGAGCATTCCCGGCTTGACGTGGGGGACGAGATTGCGGGTCTTCTCATTGACAAAGAGCAGCTCACAGCTCTTGTGGTCGATGACATAGACCCAGGCCGGGTAACGGTCGAGTACGCTGTTGACATCCTGCAGCCAGCGAAGTGCCGCATCCTGCGCCCGCTGTTTGAGCAGAAACACCACCGTCAGCTCGGCGATGGTGGTCAGAACCGACACCTGATCCTGTGTCCAGATGCGGTCCTCGCTGCACTCATCGAAGCCGACATAGCCGCGGAAGACGCCATTGTCGCGAATGGCGCACTGCAGCATGGAGCGGATGCCCTGCGGCTCGAGGATCGCACGCACCGCCGGGGTCATCTCATCCAGGCTCCTCATGTAGAAGACGCCGTGTTCGTTGAAGTTGTCACTGTAACCTTTGAGTTCATCGAGATAGCTGATGTTCTGCAAATGGTCGATCATCGGCTCGATGTTGCGGTTGCACCACTCAAAGGTGTTGGAGCAGGTGGTGTTGTCCTCGTTGTTCTCGAAGATATAGACGCGGCTGACATTCATCTGCCGGCCGACGGCGGCGAGAATCTCGCGGATGGCCTCCTCCACATGACCCGACTCATAGAGACGGCGGAAGGCATAGTTCGCCAGGCCGTGGGTGACGTCGGCGACGCGGTCGTTGGAGTCGATGCGGGTGCTGACGAAGGTCGCATCGGTGAGGACGGCGGTGGGATCGTAAAACGCAAAGCCGCCCTTTCCCTCGCCCTTGGCCTGATACAGCGCCTTGTCCGCCCGCTGGAACAGCTCCTGGAAGGCGAGGCCGTCCTCCGGTGCCATGGCGATGCCGATGGAGCAGGAGAGGCCGCATTCCTTCATCTCGCGGCTCATATCACGGGAAAAGATGTCAAGCATATCCTGACAGCGCCGGGCCACCAGATCGCGCTCCATGCCCGCGGCCAGCACCAGGAACTCGTCCCCGCCGATGCGGGCGACGATATCGCTGCTGCGAAACAGGCGGTGGAAGGTCATGGCACAGCGGATCAGCTCATTGTCGCCGGCCAGGTGGCCGTAGCGGTCGTTGACATTCTTGAAGTTGTCGAGATCCAGTACGATGAGTGCCGCAGTCTCTCCCGGCTTGCGATTGTCGAAATACTCTTCGATCAGGCGGCGGGAGGCTGCCTTGTTGTAGAGCTGGGTGAGGGGGTCGCGCTCTGCCTGCTCGCGCAGGGCGAGCAGCTGACGGTGGTCGGCATCAATATTGACGAGGCGGCCCACCAGGCTGATGCTGCGGCCGCTCTCGTCGCGCTGCAGCGAGGCACGCAGGCGGCACCACAGCTCGCTCTCATCCTGCCGCAGCACACGGAAGGGGAGGTCGAGCGCACGGCGGGTTCTCGCCAGCTCTTCCAGCTCCTGCCGGACGGTGGCGAGATCGTCGGCATGAACCCGCAGCGTTCCGCCCAGTACGGCATCCTGATAGGCGCCGAGGATCGGCGGATAGCCGAAGATTGGCTCAAAGTTGCCGGAATAGGCAATGGTACCCTCGCTGACGTTCCAGTCGAGGATGATGTCATCGGTCTGCGCCAGCAGGATCTTGTGGCGCTCAAGCTCTGCCTGCAGAGACTCCTGCTGCTCTTTCTGACGGGTTTGGTCCCGCAGAATGCAGCATACATACTCAAATCCGTCCTCCCCGACCACCAGCTGGCAGGTGCCCTGCACCCAGACGATGCGGCCGTCTTTGGCAGAGAGGCGAAACTCCCCGGTCACCGAGCGGCCGCGCTCCAGGCGGCTGACGGTGACCGCCGTCAGACTATGGCGATCCTCCGGCACCACCATCTCAAGCAGATGATCATGATAGAGGGCAGACAGCTCCTCCTCGGTGTACCCGAGCAGCGAGGCGAGGGCGGCGGCACCCTCCACCACCGTGTACCACCGGTCGTTGCGGCAGCGGATGACGCCGCCGGTCATGGAGGTGAGCAGCCGCTCGTTTTCCGAAAGTGGCAGGGCTTCGGAAAGCTGCGCTTCCTGTTTGCCGGAAGCCTCGGCCCACACCACCAGCGCCCGCTGGACATGGGGGCCGATCTCGATGCGCAGCAGATCACAGGTATAGGGCAGATACTCCCCGCGCAGGGTGCTGTACACCCGATAGGTGCGGCTGTGTCTGCGCAGGCCCTGCTCGAAGAACTCCTGCTCAAAAAACGTCAGCTGCTGCAGGGCGGTTTCCCGATCCTCCGGGTGGACAGACTGTTCGATCAACTGCCGCATGGCTTCCGGGAAGGGGCGGCTGCCGCGCAGAGCGGCAAAGTCCTCAGAGGAGTCAAACACCAGATGATGCGTGCCCTGCTGCATATTAACCTCGGTCACCACGGAGCCGACGTAGCTGAGCAGGGTGTGGTATTTACTCAGCGCCAGATTGAGCGCGGTTGATTCGCTGGAAAAGCTGGTGGGGGAGGGGAGCGGGAGGTTTTCCCACACCGGTGTGAGTCCGTCTGCATAGTTGCGCGCCAACTCGGCCAGCTTCATGTGAACGTGCTTGAAGCACTCAAGCAGACGGGGATTGAACACGCCGCAATCCCCGCTCAAAATCATGTTGACACTGCTGGCGTGATCATAGGCGTCCTTGTAAACACGGATGCTGGTCAGGGCATCGTACACATCAGCCAGCGCCACCACCTGAGCGCAGATGGGGATGTTGTTGCCCTTAAGCCCTTCCGGATAGCCGCCGCCGTCCCAGCGTTCATGGTGGTAGCGGCAGATGTTCCAGGCGTAGCGCAGATAGTCGGTATCAACGGCATCGGTCATGGTGGCGAGAATCTCGCAGCCGGCCACCGGGTGGGTTTTGATGACCTCGTACTCCTCCTCGGTCAGCCGGTGGGGCTTGTTGAGGATAGCGTCGGGGATGGAGATCTTGCCGATGTCGTGCAGCGCGGAGGCGCTGGAGATGCGGGCAATATCCGCCGCGGTCAACTCATATTCAGGGCAGCTGCGCGCCACCTCTTCAAGCAGGATGGCGGTGAACTTGCGGATGCGCAGAATGTGCTGCCCGGATTCCACCGAGCGGAACTCGGTGACGGTGGCCAGCGTATTGACAATCGTATCGTCCATCAGATCCGCAGACTGGCTGAGAGCGGACACCCGCTGCTCCAGCGTTCGCCGGCTCTGGCAGGCCCGCACCGCATTCTGTAAACGGCGCAGCAGGACATAGTTGCTGCAGGGGCGGAGAATATAGTCCCAGGCGCCGATCTCCAACGCGCGGGCCTCACTTTCTCCGGCGACATCGGAGGAGAGCAGCAGGGTGGGGATCTCCTGCAGAAGCCCTGTTTGCCGCATACGGCTGAGAACGTGATATCCGTCGTGGCCGGTGAGGGAAGCGTCCAGCACAACAGCGGACAGATTGGCACGGTGCTGCTCAATCAGCTCCAGGGCCTGCTGCCCGTTCGTGGCTTCGAGGATGACATCAAAATGGTCCTCAAACAGCGCCCGCATGGAAGAGCGGGTGCTGTGCATCGAGTCGGCCAGCAGGAGCATGAGACGATTCTGCATGAGAATGGCTCCTTTCTTGCAGAAGGGTTCTTGAAATCTTTAAATATCAGTATACCATAGTGTTAAAATAAATGGAAGCCATTTCAAGAAATATTCGTGAGAATTACGCTGTCTTTTCCGGTCAGCCACACCCAACGGCGCAATCTGTCCATCATTTTGGCAGCGGAGAAAAGGGATCAGACAAAAGACCGCCCCGAGCGAATGTGATCGGGGCGGTCTTTTGTCATTTCTTCCGGGTTCTTCCGGGCAAAGCGGGCACATCGGCCGTACCTTCTATTCCGCGCGCTCCCCCAGCATCTCCGCCTTGCTGCGCAGTGCGCGGGAGATATAGCCGCAGATGGCGGAGCCGCACCACAGCGCCAGCACAAAGAGGAGTTCGTCGTCCAGCTCATCAATCAGCCAGAGCAGACTCATGCCGCCGTTCAGCGGGCGGGAACTGATCAGCACCAGCGCCAACGTGCCGAGTACGGCACCGGCCAGCAGGATCAGGGCCAGCAGACGGGCGCCGCCCCCCAGCATGGAGAGGTTGGTGGCGGCGGGGGAGTTGGGGTAAAGGTCGTAAGCTTTCTTCATGGGAGATCCTCCTGTCATCATAGAATCACTGCCTGAGCAGCGGCGCGGGGCGTGAATGTCGCAACTCAATCCCAGTCACGGTCACATTCGCGGATCGCGCCGGTGAGGGCATCAATTTCATATTCATATTCCCAGTGCCCCTGCCGGAAGCTGATTTCATAAACCATGCGGCCGTCGTCGCGGTCAAGACGGCAGACGAGGGCAGAGACATCGTCCGCCGCAAGGCCGGCATGATCCAGGGCGATGGCCTTGGCGCGGTCCTCGCCGATCTGCTCGTCATCGCTGCTGTCCGGGCGGGTGAAGTTTTCCACGTCGAAGTCGAAGTCCAGCACGGTGCCGGTGAGGGCGTCAATCTCAAAGTCGTACTCGGTGGCGGCATCGTAGAATTCCACATCGTAGATCCGGCGGCCGTCGTCCCACTCAAGACGGGTGTTGTGGAAGGTGACATCCTCTTTTTTGAGGTCGCCGCCCACCAGGGCATTGGCCTTTTCCAGAGCGATGAATCTCGCCTGCTCTTCGCCGATGACACCGGCGGGCGCTGTGGCACTGGCAGAGCCGGTGGCGCTGCCGGACTGATCAAAGCTGTCGGCATCGGTAACCAGCGATTCTCTGGTAGTGAGTTCAATGGTCTTGGTGGGATCGTCCCAGCCGACATCCTTGCCCATCAGTTCGCCAATGGCGCGGATGGGAAGATAGGTGGTGCCGTCGAGCAGAAGAGGATGGACAACGTCGCCCCGGGCATCGGTGAAGGTTCTGCGGGTGTTATCCACCACGATGGTGAAGTCCGGGCGCAGCTGGGCCTTGACGGCAGCGGTCTTGGCATCGGTATCCGCTTTCCCGGTGACCGTGCCGGTGGTGCGGCTGCCGGCAAGGGTAATGGTGAGATTCTTCTGATCCCAGTTGACGTTTCTGCCCATCAGCTCACCGATGGCGCGCACCGGCAGGTAGTGGGTGTCGTTGAAGAAGAGGGGATGGACTTCCTGGCCCTCCACATTGAAGAAATCCTTCTCCGCGCCATCCACCAGAATGACGACGTGGGGACGAAGTTCGGCGGTCACATCGGTCGGTTCGGCAGCCAGTGCAGTCAGGGAGAAGGCGCCGAACAGCAGGATCAGCGAGAGGGTGAGGGCGGTGCGTCGGATGGTCTTGCGGGTCTTCATGATCATTCCTCCTGTGAATCTGGTAAGATGGTGATGAGAATGGAATCCCGGACCACCGGGGGCGGACATGGCCGGTGTCCGTCCCCGGCGTCCTTCAAGGGGTGAGGTGGCGGGTCAGCGGGGGTCGTCGACCTCCCAGCTGCGGATGGCGCCGCTGTAGCCGTCGATCTCAAATTCGTAGGTTGTACCTTGGAAGCGGATGGCGCCTTCGTAGGAGAGACGGCCGTCATCATGCTCGGTCTGCAGCTCAAGCAGGTTCTCCGCCGCAGCGCCGGGAACCTGTGCCAGCGCAATCTCGCGGGCCTTGTCGACGGGGAGAATGCTGCCGGAGGCGGGAGCGGCGGAGTCCATGTCATAGGAGAGGATTTCGCAGGTTGCGGCGTCCACTTCCGTTTCATAGCGGTTGCCGGCCTGATCGGAGAAGGCGATGGAGTAGATCTGCCGTCCGTCTTCGCTGTCCGTGCGGCAATAGGCGAAGGTGACTTCGCTCTCCGCACACCCGGCCTGCCGCAGCGCAGCCTCTTTGGCCTCCCGCTCGGAGACGGGGAGCGCCGCCCCGGTGCCGTGATCCTGAATAAAGCTGTCCGCATCGGTTACCAGACTGTCTTCCGGCGGCCGGAAGGGGAGGGCAGGTTCCTCTTTGGAAGCGGGTTCTGCGGGCGGACTTTCCGGCGCGGGCGGGGGAACGACCTCAAAGGTGTCGGCATCGGTGACCAGCGGCTCCTCCGGCTGCGGCTCGGGAGCCGGCTTGGGTGCCTGTTCAACGGGCTGCGGCGCAGGGACGATGCTGACCGAAATGGTCTCACCCGGCAGCTCCAGCGGCGCGAAGGTGTCGGCATCGGTGACAAGGGGAACGTCGCCGCCTGCGTGATCATCAATGGTGACGCCGGTCAGAGCGTCGATGTCATATTCATATTCTTCCCCGTGGGAGAGAAACGCCACGCGGTAATAGTCAATGCCGTTTTTCGTGTTGAGCGTTGCAGAGGTGAACTGGACCTCGGTGGCAAAGAGGCCGCTCTCCTCCAGGGCGATGTTTTTGGCCTTTTCGGTGCCGATAAAGCCGAGATGCTGTTCCTGCCCGGCGCAGCCTGTCAGCAGCAGGGCGGAGAGGGAGGCGGCGGCCAGGGCGGCCGTGAAGGCTCGTTTCATGCGATCGATCCCTCCTTGTTGTGATTCTGTGATCCTATCATACAACGCCAACATGAAACGTACATGAAATTTGCGGAGAAATCTCAAAAAATTTTCCCGTTGTTTTTTCATCCCCTCTCCTCGTTGACAAGAACCGCGTTTTGCGCTATAGTTTCGATCATAACAACCACAAAGCGGAAGGGGGGAGAGCCCGTGTTTGAACGGCCGCCGATGTCCCGCGCCTTATACCTCAAGCTGCACGCCACCGACCGGCTGCGGATTCAGCTGATGCTGTCCGACCTGCTGGGCCTCGCCTCAGCCCTGTTTACCGCCGCCGCGGCGCTTTACGCCAAGGTTCCCGTGATTCTCATCGACGCCGCACTCAACCTTCTTTTTGTCCTGCTGCAGCGAAAAAGAGGGCGACTCGCGGCGCTGCTCTGGCTGCTGTACAGCGGCAGTGCCACGCTGCTGATGCTGCTGGACAGCGGCATCCTCACCGGCCTTGCCCCTCTGCTGGCTGCGCTGCTCTGCTGTCTGGGGCAGCGGCAGCTGGAAAAGGAGATGTGGGAGGCGCGGGACGAGTTGTAGGAGGTTTGCCTGCGAAGCAGAAAACAAAAAACCCGTCCCCGCCGAATGCGGGAGACGGGTCGGCCCGGAAACTTCGGGTCAGCCTTCTACGGGGGTGGTGTTTGGCACGGCCTCCGTTTTCTTTTTCAACCGCCTGTCCGGCGGGCGAACGGCGGTGGACGGGATCCGCCAGGCGTTGTTCTGCTTGAACGCGCCCGGAATCTTGCCGCCGGCACAGTACAGGTGAACGGTGCGCAGATTGACGCCCCACTTGCTTGCAGCCTGTCTGGCAGTGAGATATTCCAAGTAGTTCTCTCCTCTCTGATTTCAAAAGCGAACGGGATCCTTGCCCGCAGGAAACTCTGCTTCGGATCAGCCTGCCCGGCGGTGTTGCCGGACGGGCTTTTCGCGATGGCAGTCAAACGGGGGTTTTCTCGTTATCAGAACTCGCAGACT
This sequence comes from Clostridia bacterium, assembly GCA_017396965.1. Lineage (GTDB taxonomy): Bacteria > Bacillota > Clostridia > Oscillospirales > Feifaniaceae > Galloscillospira. The sequence goes on along the minus strand of JAFQKL010000040.1, from coordinate 2,136 downwards.
CCGATTCTGCAAGGGAAGAGAGCAGCGCTTCCAACGCCGCCTGATCCGGGATCGTCCACTCACGGTCGGTGATATAGCCGATGGCAGTCTCCCATTCCCGCAGCGAAAAACGCTCGGCAGGGTAGCCTAACAGTGCGTGGAGAGCCTCTTTACAGTGCGACCCCCCACATCGCAGATCAGACAGGTAAGCACAGCCCAACTGAGTCTGTAGAATGTCCAGGATCTCTTCCCTCAATGCAGACACCTCCTGATGGATGGGAACATAATTTTAGTTATGTGGTGGTTCGACCCAAGCGTCAGAACCCTAGTAGAGAATATTATACTCTTTTTTGACGAATTGTGCAAGAGTTGGTCTTCTGTTTTTGTCTTTTTGTGAAAATATTACAAGGGAGAAGGCGAGAAAGGGTTCTCAAAAACAGGCGGGCCACCCGGAGAAGGGTTCCCGTCTATTTCTGCTTTTCTTCCACCGAGGCCTGCTGTAAGTTGACAGGTGACAAAAGTCGGATTACAGGCTGCAGCCGTCGATTTGCTTTTGATGTACACCACATAACTAAAATTATGTGATAAACAGTCCGGTCCGCTCCATCAGCCGCGCGTGCTGTTCCCCGCTTTCCGCGGTGTAGATCCGTGTGGTGTTAAGGCTGCTGTGGCCGAGAATGTCTCCCAGACGGGAGAGATCGTGGTCCAGACCGTAGAACACACGGGCGAAGAGATGGCGGAGATTGTGGGGGAACACCTTCTGTGGCGAGACTCCCGCCTCCCGACACAGTCCCTTCATCGCCCGCCAGATACCAAACCGATCCATCGGCTTTCCTGTTTTTGTGACAAAGACAGGGCCGGTGGTTCTTTTTTCGTCTGCCAGATAGCGAAACAGGCTCTTCTGCAGCTTTTTCGGCAGAAAGACCACCCGACGCTTGCCCTTGCTGAAGACCTCTGCCCGTCCCCGCCGCACAGCCTCAACCGTGACAAACGACAGCTCGGAGACGCGCAGTCCCGTAGAACAAAGCACCTGCATCACCAGCGCCAGCCGCCGCTGACCGCGTCGCTCGGCTGTCTTCACCAGGCGCACATATTCCGGGCGCTCCAACTCCCGCTCCGTCTCGCGGAACAGCGTTTTCTGGACGCGGACAAAGCGCAGCCGCAGCTCCCCGCGCCCCAGAAAGCGCAGGTAGCTGTTCACGGCGGCGAGCATTGAGTTGACCGAGGCCGGCGCGTAACGCCGGCACAGAGAGGCTTTGTAGGCCACAAGCTCCGCCCGGGTCAAGGGGCGATCTTCCAGAGACTGCAGCAGGGCGCGCACATCCCGCAGGTATTTGGAAATGGTGTTTTCCGCGTATTCTTCTTCCCGAAGAAACGCCTCGTAGGCGCAAAGGGACTGTGAAAGCCGGTTGCACTGTACCATGATCTTCCTCCCACACGTTTCAGGGTGGCCGGCCCTGCGGCCGGCTCGCCCTTTATTGTAGCGCAGGAACCTTCGATCATGCGGGAGATTGAGATGCTCTTTTTTCAGTATAGCATCAATAAAGATATCAGTCAACTATAAAAAATGATATCAGTTGCTCAATAAACGATGCCGGCGCAGCTATACTGAATGGTGGGGGGAATGGATATGGATTATGAATCACTGGGAAAACGAATCCGTGATGAGCGTCTTCTGCTTCGTCTCACCATTGAACAGTTGGCAGAACGGGTCAACAAGAGTACCAATTATATCGGACAGATCGAGCGCAATGACGGCAAGCCCAGCCTTGAGACGGTGGTCGACATCGCCAACGCGCTCGGCACCTCGGTGGACAGTTTGCTGCGCGACAGCCTCAAAAGTGAGCAGGAGGATCCCGTCATCCGCGAGATCTGCACGCTGCTGACTTCGGCGGAGGAGTATGAAAAGCTGTTTTTGCTCGATGTGATCAAGCGGTATCGCTATCATCACAGGGGGAACACGCCTCAGTGAATGCGTCGGCTGACTGCTGTCCGGCGCTCTTTTTCCTGCGGGGAAGAGGCCCCGCTTCCACCGCAGCACAGGAAAAAGCACGCCGGAGGACAGGGCTTCGGCGTGCTTTGTGTTTGTATGGTATGCGACTATGGGCACCTCACAGCCGACCGGCCAGCGCCGGGTGGTTGCGGATGGACTTGAAG
>JAFQKL010000039.1 GCA_017396965.1 Clostridia bacterium | reverse complement strand
CGGTAGGTGTCCACCTTCAGGTCCTCATCGCGGATGTTGATCTCGATGGTGTCGTTAAACTCGGGCATGACCTCGAGCGAGGCGAAGGAGGTGTGCCGCCGGCCGGAGGAGTCGAAGGGGGAGACGCGCACCAGGCGGTGGACGCCCATCTCGCTCTTGAGGTAGCCATAGGCGTTCTCGCCCTTGATTAAGATGGTGGCCGACTTGATGCCGGCCTCCTCGCCGTCGAGAAAGTCCAGAATCTGATAGGTGAAGTCGTGGCGCTCGGCCCAGCGGGTGTACATCCGATAGAGCATCTGCGCCCAGTCCTGGGCCTCGGTGCCGCCGGCGCCGGGGTGGAAGGCGAGGATGGCGTTTAAGCCGTCGTACTCGCCGGAAAGCAGGGTGGAGAGACGCATCTCCTCGAGGGCGGCGGCGACGCCGTCGTGCTCCGAGATGATCTCCTCAAGCATCTCATCGTCCTCCGCCTCGATGGCCAGCTGCACCAGCGTCACCGCGTCATCCCAGCGGGAGACGAGGGCCTGATAGCGGTCGATTTTGGCGCGCACCTGCTTGGTGCGCTGCAGCACCTTCTGCGAGTTGTCGCGATCGTCCCAGAAGCCGTCTTTGGCGGCCTCCGCTTCGAGGGCCTCCACCTCTTCTTTCAGGGCCGAGAGGCCGATGGCCGAGGCGAGGTCGTCGAGATCGCTTTTCATTGCCTCCAGCTTGAGGCGGTATTCGTCAAATTCGATTCTCATATGTTCTCCTTACGGTGTGATAACGGGATCAGTCCACCACCAGCGACTCTCCGCTCATGCAATCGGGTTTTGACAGGCCGATCCGGTCGAGCAGGGTGGGGGCCACGTCGCAGAGGCGGCCTTCCTTGAGGCCCTTCACCCCGGCGTGGATGGCGATGAGGGGGACGGGGTTCGAGGTGTGGGCGGTCATGGGGCCGCCGTCCTCGGCGAACATGGTTTCGGCGTTGCCGTGGTCGGCGGTGAGCAGCACAAAGCCGCCCGCCTCCACCGCCGCGTCGACAATCCGGCCCACCGCGGCGTCCACCGCCTCCACGGCGGCGACAGCGGCGGGGAGGATGCCGGTGTGGCCCACCATGTCGCAGTTGGCGAGGTTGCAGATGAGGACATCCACCTCGCCCCCCTTGAGCAGCTTCACCGCCTCCTCCGCCACGGCGGGGGCGCTCATCTCAGGCTGCAGATCGTAGGTGGCCACCTTGGGCGAGGGCACCAGCACCCGGTGCTCGCCCGCAAACGGCTCCTCGCGGCCGCCGTTTAAGAAGAAGGTGACATGGGCGTATTTCTCCGTCTCCGCCAGCCGCGCCTGACGCAGCCCGGCGGCGGACAGCACCTCGCCCAGCACCAGCTTCAAGTCGTGCGGCGGGAAGGCGACGGCGGGGCGGGCGGGGAAATCGGCAAATTTGGCGTCGTACTGGGTCATGCAGACATAGGTGAGCGGCAGCGCGCCCTTTGGGCGGGGGAAGCCCTCGAACGCCGGCTCGAGCAGCGCCCTGGTCATCTCGCGGGCGCGGTCGGGGCGGAAGTTGAAGAAGATCACCGAGTCGCCCGGCTGCACGCGGCTCGCCTCCGCCGTGATCATCGGCGGCAGGAACTCGTCGGTGACCTCCTCCTCATAACAGCGGCGCACGCGGGCGGCGATGTCCTCCACCCGTTCGCCCTCGCCTTCCACCAGACAGTCGTAGGCGAGCTTGAGACGCTCCCAGCGGCTGTCACGGTCCATGGCGTAGTAGCGGCCGCAGACGGTGGCCAGCTGGCCGACCCCCTTCTCCCACAGCGTCCCCTGCAGCTGGGCGATGTAGTCCACGGCGCTGGTGGGCGGCACATCCCGCCCGTCGGTAAAGGCGTGGACAAAGAGGCGGCGCACCCCCTGACGGCGGGCCAGCTCCACCAGAGCGTAGACATGCTCCATGTGGCTGTGCACCCCGCCGTCCGACAGCAGGCCCATCAGGTGCAGAGCGGGGGCCTCTTCGCCGGCGCAGCGGTTGACGGCGGCAAAAAGCGCCTCGTTTTTGTAAAATTCGCCGTCGTCAATACTCTTTGTTATACGGGCCAGATCCTGATAGACAACGCGGCCGGCGCCCAGGTTGGTGTGGCCCACCTCGCTGTTGCCGAACTGCCCGGCGGGCAGGCCGACATCGAGGCCGGAGGCGGAGAGGCGGGTGTGGGGCCAGGTGGCGAAGAGCTTGTCGAGCACGGGGGTGCGGGCGGTGGTGACGGCGTTGCCCTCGCCTGCGGGGGCGAGGCCGTAGCCATCGAGAATCAGCAGAACAGCGGGGGCCTGTTTCATCGGGCGGCCTCCTTTTTCTCGTTGGCGGCGGCGACGATCTGGGCAAAGTCGGCCGGCTTTAAGGAGGCGCCGCCGATGAGGCCGCCGTCGACATTCGCCATGGAGAGCAGGTCAGCGGCGTTTTTGGCGTTCATCGAGCCGCCGTAGAGGAGGGGGATGACTTCCGCCGTGTCGCGGTCATAGAGATCGGCAAGCGTCCGGCGCAGCATGGCGCAGACCTCCTCCGCCTCGGCAGGCCCCGCGGTGACGCCGGTGCCGATGGCCCACACCGGCTCGTAGGCGACGACCACCTGGCGGGCCTGCTCCGCCGAAACCCCCTCCAGCGCCGCCTTCAGCTGGTCGGCAAGCAGGGCGAGATAGCCGCCCGCCTGACGCTCGGCCAGCGTCTCCCCGATGCAGACAAAGGGGGTGATGCCGGCGGCGAGGGCGGCCTTGGTTTTTTTGTTCACCGTCTCATCCGTCTCGCCAAAATACTGGCGGCGCTCGCTGTGGCCGATCAGCACCGCCCGGATGCCGATCTCACCCAGCATCGGCAGCGAGACTTCACCGGTGAAGGCGCCGCTCGCCTCATAGTGGCAGTTCTGCGCTCCCACCAGCAGCCCCTCGCCCTGCTGCACGGCGCGCTCCAGCGCCAGATAGGGCGGGAAGACGGCGACGGTGTGCGCCGTCTGCGGCAGGGCGGCGCGCAGCTCCTT
>JAFQKL010000038.1 GCA_017396965.1 Clostridia bacterium | reverse complement strand
GACCTGCATCTGATGCGCAAAGAGATGGAGGACGCCAAAGAGGATCTCGACGATATGGAATCCGGCTACCAGAAGGACATGGCGCAGCACGCCTACAACGCCCAGGGCTACAACTACGAGGCCAAGGTAAGCTCGATGGAGCTGGCCTTCTTCAACTTAGTGCAGGCGATTGAAGACGACCGCCAGCTGCTCACCGCCGCCGAGCAGGCGCTCAGGATGGCCGAGCAGACCTACGCCGCCGAGCAGGTGAAGCACGAGCGCGGCATGATCTCCGACTCTGCCCTCCTGACCGCCGCCACCGCCGTGGAGGATGCCCGCTCCAAGGCGGCCGCCTGCGCCGACAATCTCTTCGCTTCCTACAACAACTACCGCTGGGCCGTCGACGGCCTGCCGCTGGCCTAAGCGCCTCCGGCAAGTCTCCGCCCGGGGGACACGTTGTGCCCGGCCGGGAGCGCCCGCCCCTGCTCTGACCCCGCAGCACCCACCAGCCCCCGTCCCGGCACCCGGCCCAACAGCCCGGCGCAAATTCCCCGCCCCGGCATCCCGCGCAATCCATGAACCGATGAATATAAGGGAGGAAATCCATATGAACCACCGGAAATCCGGCCGTCTCCTCGCCCTCACCGCCCTGCTCACCGCCGCGCTGCTGCTCTTCTCCGGCTGCACGGCCGAGGAGGGGCAGGAGGAGGGCTCCGTCCCCGCCTCGGGCGAGGTCATCTCCACCCCCGTCTCGGTGCAGACGGTGGCGCGCGGCCCGCTGCAGGCCAGCGCCCGTCTCTCCGGCCGCGTCACCTCCTCCAGTGAGGTGTCGGTGATGGCGCCGATGGGCGGCAAGGTCACCGCCGTCTATGTCGAGGTGGGCGACACCGTTGCCAACGGTCAGACCCTCTTCTCGCTCGACAAGAGCGACCTCTGGAACAACTTGAACTCCCTCGAGGCCGAGCGCACCCGTACCATCGCCCTGCTCGAGGCCCAGGTGTCGCAGGCGCGCACCAACTATGAGAACACCAAAGCCCTCTTCGCCATCGGCGCCGCCTCCCAGCTGGAGCTGGACGGGGCCGAGATCACCCTGCTCTCCGCCGAGACCAGCATGGCCTCCACCATCCAGACCTTTGACGACAATCTGCGCACCCTGCGCGACACCCTGGCCGACTGCGACGTCAAGGCCCCCGTGGCAGGGCGCGTCTCCTCCCTTTTGGTGACGGTGGGCGCCACCGCCTCCCCCGCCGCCCCCTCCGCCGTCATCAGCGAGGGCGGCGGCGATCAGGTGACGGTGTCCGTCTCCGAGACGGTGCAGCCCTACCTCACGGTGGGCGGCACCGCCGAGGTGCTGATCTCCACCCTCTCGCCCGAGCCTGTCACCGCCACCATCAAGACCATCTCGCCGACGGCAGCGCAGCAGACCCGTCTCTTTGACGTCGTCCTCACCCTGCCCGCCGGCCTCGATGCCACCGGCGGAATGTTCGCCACCGTCACCTTCGCCACCGAGCAGCGGCAGGACGCGGTGCTGATCCCCACCGAGTGCATCTTGAATGACGGCCTGACCCAGACCGTCTATCTGGTGGAGGACGGCCGCGCCGCCGCCCGCACCGTCACCACCGGCCTCGTCGGCGATGGGGTCACCGAAATCACCTCCGGCCTGGAGGGCGGGGAGACGCTGGTCATCGTCGGCCAGAGCTACCTCACCGAAGGGGCGGCTGTCCGCATCGTGGAGGGTGCCTGAAGACGATGAAGCTTTCTGAATTCTGTATCCGCCACAAGGTCACCACCATTATGATCTTCGTCATGGTGGTCATCTTCGGCGTCCTCTTCTTCTCCGACCTCTCGCTGGCGCTGCTGCCCAATATGGAGATCCCGATGGCGGTGGTGTACGGCGTCTACCCCGGCGCCGGCCCCGAGGAGGTGGAGGAGCTGGTGACGCGGCCGCTGGAATCGGCCTGTGCCACCGTCTCCGGCATGGAGGAGCTGATGAGCAGCTCCTCGGAAAACATGAGCATGATCATGGTCTCCTTCGCCAGCGGCACCGATATGGGCGCCGCCGCCCTCGATCTGCGTGAGAAGATCGACATGGTGAAAAGCTCCCTCCCTGAGGATGTGGACACCCCCACCGTCATGACCATCAACCCCGACATGATGCCCGTCGCCGTCTACGCCCTCACCGGGCGCGACCTCTCGACGCTGCAGACACTGGCGGAGGATGTCTTCTCCCCCGCGCTGGAGCGGGCGGAGGGCGTGGCCTCGGTGGAGATTTCGGGCGGTGTCTCCAATGAGATCGCCGTCATCACCAAGGCCGACCGCCTCGCGGGCTACGGGCTTTCGCTCTCCTACCTCTCAAACATCCTGCAGGCCAACAACCTCATGGTGCCGGCCGGCACGGTGCAAAACGGCCAGCAGAGCCTGTCGGTGCGCACTGACTCGCAGTTCTCCTCGCTGGAGGACATCAAGGACACCCTCATCCCCCTGCCCACCGGCGGCAGCGTGCTGCTCACCGAGGTGGCGGATGTGGTGCTGCAGGAGCGCGACCGCGACGCCATCGCCAAGGTGGACGGGCAGCCCTGCGTGCTGCTGACCATCAGCCAGCAGTCGGATGTCAACACCGTGCAGGTGGCCCGCGCCGCCAGAGAGGCGCTGGACGAGCTGCAGGCGGAGTATCCTTCGATCTCGGTCACCTCGGTTATGGATCAGAGTGACTTTATCAACCTGGCGGTGGACAGCGCCGTGCAGAACATCATCCTCGGTGTGCTGCTGGCGGCGCTGGTGCTGATCGTCTTCCTGCGCGACTTCGGTGCCACCACCGTCATCGCCATCTCGATGCCGGTCTGCATCATCTCGGTCTTCCTGCTGATGAAGGTGCTCGATATCACCCTCAACATGATGAGCCTCGGCGGCATCGCCATGGGCGTCGGCATGATTGTTGACAACTCGATCGTCGTGCTGGAGAACATCTTCACCTACCGGGCAGACGGCAAGGACCGCTGGACGGCCTGCATCGAAGGTTCCAGCGAAATCGCCCTCTCCATCACCGCCTCCACCCTGACGACGGTGGTGGTCTTCCTGCCCATCGGCCTCTCCTCCGGCATTTCGGGGCAGCTCTTCCGCGACTTCTGCCTCACCATCGCCTCGCTGCTGCTCTCCTCCCTCTTTATCGCCTTAACCCTCGTGCCCCTGCTCTGCTACGCCCTGCTCGACCGCAAGGGCAAGAGCCATGAAAAGCTGGTGAAGGCCTCGGCCGCCGGCGCCTCGGGCAGTCTGGGGCAGAAGGCGATGGGCTGGTACCGCAAGGTGCTGGGGGTCTTCGTCAAAAAGCGCTGGATCGGCGTACTCACCTCGCTGGCGCTGGTGGTCACCTTCCTCATCCCCTGCGTTGCCACGGGGATGGAGCTGCTGCCGGAGATGGATCAGGGCATTGTCTCGGTGAACATCTCGATGCCGATCGGCACCGAGCTGCCCCAGACCGCCGTCATCGCCGACCGGGTGGCGGGGATCATCGAAGCGGAGGTTCCCGAGCTGAAAAACTACTACTACTCGGCTTCGGACACGGCGGTGAGCTACGCCCTGAACCTCGTCCCCATCGCCGAGCGCACCCGTTCGTCGGAGCAGATCGGCAACGTCCTGCGCGACGCGGTGGCAGACATTCCCGGCTGCGAGATCACGGTGGACAGCAGCGGAAACATGGGCATGATGACCGGCAACGACATTTCGGTGCGCATCGTCGGCGACGACTATGAGCGTCTCGCCGGCCTCGCCGACCTGCTGGTTGCCGAGATTGCCGCCCTGCCCGACGCCGAGGAGGTGACCAGCTCCGCCTCGCGGCGCACCCCGCAGGTCAACATCCATGTCGACCGCGAGCGGGCCACCGGCTTCGGCCTCACCCCGGCGACGATCGGCACCGCCGTGCGCAGCGAGCTGACCGGCTCGGAGGCCACCACCTTAAAGGTGGGCGGGCGCGAGATCGCCGTCACCGTCAAGGGCGACGCCATCTCCTCCACCTCGCTGGACGCGCTGAAAAACATCCCCATCGCCACCAACTTCGGCGAGATTCCCCTCTCGATGGTCGCCGAAGTGGAGGTGGAGCTGGCGCCGCAGTCGATCTCCCGCGAGAACCAGAGCCGGGTGATCACCGTCTCCGGCCGCACCCGTTCGGGCGACGCGGTGGCCATGACCGCCGAGATCGAGCGGATTCTCGAAGGCTTCTCCCTGCCCGAGGGCTACTACGCCGAAACCGGCGGCTCCTACGAGGAGATGATGGAGGCCTTCGGCATCCTCGGCAACGCCCTGCTGGTGGCGATCGGCCTGGTTTACTTTGTGCTGGCCAGCCAGTTTGAGTCGTTCCTGATGCCGGTGATCGTGATGATGATCCTGCCCATCGCCTTTTTGGGCGGCGTCTTCGGCCTGCCGGTGACCGGCAACAAGATCACCATCGTCGGCATCATCGGCGTGATCATGCTGGCGGGCGTAGTGGTCAACTCCTGCATCGTGCTGGTGGACTACATCAACATCCGCCGCCGCACCGGCGAGAGCCGCGAGGAGGCGATCCTCAACGCCTGCCCCCGCCGCGTGCGTCCCGTGCTGATGACCACCCTCACCACCATCCTCGGCCTGATGCCGATGGCGCTGGGCACCCAGGAGGGCGGCGAGATGATGGCGGGCATGGCGATTGTCATGATCTTCGGCATGGTGATTTCCACCATCGTGACGCTGTTCTTCACCCCCGTTTACTATTCGCTGCTGGACGACCTCTCGCAGATCGGACGGCGGAAGAAGAAGGGCGGGGACGGGGCGTCCGACGGCGCGGACAGGGCTGCTGCCGCAGAGGCGGCGGAGACTGCCGGGTCTGCTGCTGATGAGACGGCGGCTGTGACGGTGTAGCCTTTCGGCTGAGATTTTTTGGTTGTTTTCCTGTCTTTGTTCAAAAGCCCCTGCCGGTGTGTGCGGCAGGGGCTTTTTGATTTTGTATTTTGGGGGGCGGGGGTGGAGCTGCTGCTGTCCCGGGGCTGAATCGCGCAGCGGGGCGGAGCGTCGCTCCATAGGCCCCCTATTAGAGGGGGCTGTCAGCCGCAGGCTGACTGGGGGAGTTTGCCTCGCTGGTCGCAGTGCGCTGGAATTGACGTGGAAAGTGTATCTGTCCGGGGTGTGGACGCGGGGCGTCAGCTGGGAGGAGTGAAGGGGGCGGCGCGGTTGGTTGGGTTGCGCTGATGGGGGTGCGTTGCCGGGAAGG
>JAFQKL010000037.1 GCA_017396965.1 Clostridia bacterium | reverse complement strand
GCGTTGGGTTTGGGCACTCTACGATGGGCGGGCGGTGTGCGTTGCTTTGGGCGCTGCGCTGCGGGTACCAGTCCACTCACGTCACCCAAACAACAACAGCAAAAACCCCGCAGCCACCGCGGAGCCGATCACACCGGCCACATTCGGCCCCATGGCGTGCATCAGCAAAAAGTTGGTCGGGTCGGCCTTACTCCCCTCCACCTGCGCCACCCGCGCCGCCATCGGCACCGCCGAGACGCCGGCCGCGCCGATCAGGGGGTTGATCTTCCCGCCCGACAGCTTGCACAGCAGCTTGCCCAGCAGCAGGCCGCCCGCCGTCGAGAAGGAGAAGGCGACGAGGCCGAGGGCGACGATCACCAGCGTCTGCGGCTGCAGGAAGGTGGCGCCGTCCGCCGTGGCGCCGACCGAGGTGCCGAGCAGGATGGTGACGATGTTGGTCAGCGCGCCCTGCGCCGTCTCGCTTAACCGCTCGGTGACGCCGCACTCGCGAAAGAGGTTGCCCAGCATCAGCATCCCGATCAGCGGCGCCGTCGCCGGCAGCAGCAGCACGCAGAACACCGTCACCAGAATGGGAAAGACCACCCGCTCCGCCTTGCTCACCTCGCGCAGCTTCGGCATCTTGATCCGCCGCTCCTCCTCGGTGGTCAGCATCCGCATGATCGGTGGCTGGATCATGGGGATGAGGGCCATGTAGGAATAGGCGGCGACGGCGATGGGGCCGAGCAGCTCGGGGGCGATGATGCTGGCAAGAAAGATGGCGGTCGGCCCGTCGGCCCCGCCGATGATGGCGATGGCGGCGGCCTGGGCGGCGGTGAAGAGGGGGTCGCCGCCCACCTCAAACAGCTGCCCCAGTCCGTTTGCCGCCACAAAGGCGACATAGATGCCAAACTGCGCCCCGCCGCCCAGCAGCAGGCTGACGGGGTTAGAGAGCAGCGGCGAGAAATCGGTCATCGCGCCGATGCCCAAAAAGATCAGGCAGGGGAAGACCGAGCTTTTCACGCCGCTGTAGAGAATCCGCAGCAGGCCGGAGTCGTACCAGTGAACCTCTGCCAGAGCGGCCGCGGCGGCGTTGACCGCCTCGACGCTGCCGCTCCCCGCCTCCAGCGCCGCGCGGGCGGCGGCTAGCTCGGCTTCAGCGGCGGCGCGGGCGTCGAACATCAGTCCGGCGCCGGGGAGGTTGGCCAGCATCATGCCAAAGGCGATGGGCACCAGCAGCAGCGGCTCAAACTTCTTGACAATGGCCAGATAAAACAGCACAAGGGAGATGCCGAGCATCACCGCCTGCTGCACCGTCAGCGCGGCGAAGCCGGAGGATTCCATGGTGGCACGGAGGATCTCAGCGAAGCTCATCGAAGCCCTCCTCTCTCAGCGCAGCAGGACCAGCAGGTCGTCGGTGTTGACCTTGCTGCCCTTCTGCACCACCACCTGCACCACCTCGCCGTCGCGGGGGGCGACGATCTCGTTTTCCATCTTCATCGCCTCCAGCACCAGCAGCACCTCGCCGGCCTTCACCTTCTGTCCGGCAGCGGCGGACAGGCGCAGCACCGTGCCCGGCATGGGGGCGGTGACCGGCTCTCCCCCTCCGCTCACAGGGGCCGCGGCAGAGGCAGCAGGGGCGGCGGGGGCGGCAGCGACGGGGGCAGCGGGGGCGGCGGACGCGGCAGGAGCGGCGGGGGCGGTGACCACCGTCATCCCCGCGAGCATCGCCTCGCCCTCCTCCACCATCACTTCGTAGCGGTGGGCACCCAGTGTGACGATATATTTCATGGCAGACCATCCTTTCCGATTGATTTCCGGCGGCACAGCCTTTGCTGTCCGCCGTAGGAAGACAGGGCAGCCGCCTCAGTCGGGCAGGCGGCGAATGGCGGTGAAGTGGAGGTCGGCAAGCGGCCGGCCCAGCTCAAGGGCGGTCTGCCGCATCACGGCCTCAGCCGTGGCCTCATCCACGCCATGAAGCTCCACCAGACCCCGCACCGAGACAAAGCGCAGCCGCTCGACGGGGATGCCGCATTGGTCGGCCACCACCGCCATCGCCATCGCCGCCAGCGGCTCGGGGGCGTTGATCAGCTCCACCTCGGCGGGGGCGGCGGGCGACGGGGCGGGCGGGGCAGACGGGGCAGACGGGACGGACGAAGCCGCCGTCCCGTGCTGCGCCTTTTTGGCGAAAAAGCGCGGCAGCAGCAGCACCAGCAGCGCCAGCAGTCCCAGCTCCAGCAGCACCAGCGCCATGCCAAAGCCGGAGATCAGCAGCGACTGGGCGAAGGAGATCGCCTCACCCTTCAGCATCCGCCCTCACCTCCGTCCGCCACCGCCGTCACCTGATAGGGCAGGCGGCGGCGCTGTTTTTGGGCGCGGCGGGCGAAAAACTCGTCTGCCTGCGCCGGGAAGGCGATATAGCTTAAGAGGTCCTCCTCCGTCGCCCCTTCGCCCAGGTGGGCGCGGGCGGCGGGCAGGGCGGGTTCGAGGCCGTCGGCATAGCGGCCGGACAGCGGCGGCTCGTCGCCGAGAATCTGCGCCCGCAGCGCCTCGTCCACCGGGCCGGGGGCCTTGCCGTACTCCCCGCGCAGGTAGGACTTGACCTCCTTGGAGACGGTTTTGTACCGCTCGCCGGCGAGCACATTGGAGGTGGCCTGCGCCCCCACCATCTGGCTCATGGGGGTGACCAGCGGCGGATAGCCCAGCTCGGCGCGCACCTTGGGTGTCTCGGCCAGCACCTCGTCGAGCCGGTGCAGCTGGTTTTGCGCCGTCAGCTGCGAGACGAGGTTGGAGAGCATCCCGCCCGGCACCTGGTAGGTGAGGGCATCCGTCTCGGTGGAGAGGACGATGGGGTTGAGCTGCCCCGAGGCGAGCAGCTCGCCGCGCAGCGCCTTGAAATGGCGGTTGACGGTGCGCAGGCACTCGTCGTCCAGCTCCACCCGGAAGCCCTGCTGGCGCATGGCATAGGCGAAGGTTTCGGTGGGCGGCTGGCTGGAGCCGCCGGAGAAGGAGGCGATGGCGGTGTCGACAATGTCGGCCCCCGCCTCCACCGCCTTTTGCAGCGTCATCAGCCCAAGGCCGGTGGTCATGTGGGTGTGCACCACCACCGGGACCGAAAGCTCCTGCTTGAAGGCGGTGACAATGTCGAACACGTCCTTTGGCCCCATAATGCCCGCCATGTCCTTGATGCAGATCGACTGCACCCCCAGCGCCTCCATCTCCTTCGCCGTTGCGACATAGTGCTCCAGCGTGTGGATGGGGCTTAAGGTGAAGCAGATCGCCCCTGAGGCGTGGGCGCCGCATTTCAGGGTTTCGTCGACGGCGACCTCGATGTTGCGCACATCGTTTAAGGCGTCGAACACGCGCAGGATGGAGATGCCGTTTTCCACCGATTTTCTCACAAACAGGCGCACGGCGTCGTCGGGATAGTGGCGGTAGCCGAGCAGGTTCTGGCCGCGCAGCAGCATCTGCAGCGGCGTTTTCGGGCAGGCGCGGCGGATGGCGCGCAGCCGCTCCCAGGGGTCTTCGTCCAGGTAGCGCAGGCAGGCATCGAAGGTGGCGCCGCCCCAGCACTCGAGCGAGTAGAAGCCGGCCTCGTCGAGCGCTTTGAGCGCCGGCTCCATCTGGGCGAAGGTCATGCGGGTGGCGATGAGCGACTGGTTGGCGTCGCGCAGGACGGTTTCGGTCAGCTTGACGGTTCTCATCAGCGTCTTCCCTCCGTTTCCGATCGTGTCCGGGGCCGCGTGCGGCGCCCGGATTTGTTTATATTGTAGCAAAACGCCGGACGTAATACAAGGCAGCTCCGGCGATTTATACCATTTTCTCTGCATCCGCCGGGCTTTTGCTGCGATTTGGTGAATTTTTCTGAAATCAGCTTGACAAACGGCAGGAAAAAACCTATCCTTAAATGTTAGTAGGAGATTATTCGGGACCGCTCTTGCGCCCGCAGAAAGGACGTTGTCTCTCATGAATCAGTCGCTGACCCCCCGCCAGATCCGCTCTCTGGAGAACATCGACCGTCTGGTAAAAACTGCTATCGAAATGTTCCGCGAGGACGGGTACGACGCTGTCACCATCGACGATGTGTGCGCCCGCTGCGGACTTTCCAAGGGGGTTTTTTACTATCGTTTTCACTCCAAGGAGGATCTGGTCTCCTATGCGCACAAGCTGTTTTGCGACTGCTATGTCGAAAGCCGGGTGGTGTATGACGAGGCGGTGCCGCTGCGCGACCAGCTGCGCGACTATCTCTGGGCGCAGTTTTGCTTCTCGGTGAGCTTCGGCAAGACGCTGATCGCCCGCGGTCTGCAGGGGCTGATCGGCGCCACCGACCAGATGCGCCGCGGCGCGGATCCCAGGGTGAAGGACGGCGGCCAGGAGGAGAGCGCCTATTCCGGGCGGCTCGAGCTGCTGCTGGTCGAACGCGGCGTGCGCAGCGGCGCCTTCCGCGGCGACCCGACGGCGGAGGACGCCGCCGGGATTCTGCGCAGCTTTGTGCTGGGCAGCCGGATGCTCTGGCTGATGCACACCCCGGTGGAGGGCGAGGAGGAAAATGCGCCGCTGACCCGCGGCCGGGTGGAGAGCTTTTTGACGCTGCTGCTCAAGGATGAGGACTGAGGCGGCGGCCGGGCTGCCGGAATCCATTGGGAAATATGGGATCGAAGAAAAGGGAGAAGGCGAAGCCTTCTCCCTTTTTTTGCATGAATTCTGATTCTTGCATCCATTCTGAGTCCGGGACGAATCAAAGCTGCGCCCCCTGCTCCCCCCGCCGCCCGGCGATCTGCCCCTTCAGATAGCTCTCCAGCTGCTGCACCAGCGGATCGCGGCGGTTCTGGCGCAGGCAGATCAGGTTTAAGCCAATCTCGGCAAACGGCACCATCGGCACCGCCGCCACCTGATAGCGGTCGACAAAGGAGGGCGGCCCCAGGGCAAAGCCCTTGCCGCTTTTGATCAGCGTCATCACCGCGTTGATGCTGTCCGCCCGGTGGACGCGGGCGAGGTTGACGTCGTATCGCTTGCAGAGCATCCGCATGATGCTGTCGTCCAGCGACCCCTCCGGCCCGGCGACGACGGCGGCGCCGTCCAGCTCGTCAAAATGCAGCTCGGGCAGGGCGGCGCGCGGATCGTCCGGCGCCAGGAGGATGCACTGGCGCTCGCGCAGCAGCTCGATCACGGTGAAATGCTCCGGGCTTTCAAACATCTGCGGCGGCGGCACGCGGTCGAGGGCGATGTCGATCTTCTTCTTTTTCAAGGCGTCCAGCGGCTCCACGTCGAGATCCATCACAAAGGTGACCTCGATCTCCGGGTGCTGCTCAAAAAAGCTCACCGTGTCTTCAAACAGGCCGTTGGACAGCGCCCGCGGGCCGATGCCCATGCAGATGCTGCGCCCGCGCTGCCCCAGCTGCTTAACCCGGCTTAGCAGCTGCTGCCAGCTCTGGGCCACCGGCAGGGCGTCTTCATAAAAGGCCCTGCCCTCCTCCGTCAGCCGCACCCCCTGCGAGGAGCGCTCAAAAAGACGGCAGCCCACCTCCTCCTCCAGCCTCCTGATCTGCAGCGAAAGCGCCGGCTGCGACATGAACAGCGCCTCCGCCGCACGGCTCATGCTGCCCGACTGCGCCACCTCGATGAGGTATAACACCTGCAAAACCGTCATAGTCCCTCCAGGCACGTCATAGCACCAATGCCGTATGACGTCATAACACAGAATTATTTATTGAAAACTCCAAAAATACGCCTGTAAATGAAAATCAATTCGGCGAAAGATACGAAAAAATCATCAGTTTTCGTATCAGGTATTTGCAACGCTTATATCCGTATTGTACAACGATATTTCCCTTTTTGTCAACTATCAGTTACAATGAAAGCGTAAGGAACACACACCGCCCAAGCGAGGCGGTGCCACAACGGAGCGTCGGCGCAGCCGGCCTCCCAATAAAGCCAGGAGGGGAACCACCATGAAACACCTGCTTTCCGGCAATGAAGCCATTGCCCGCGGCGCCTACGAGGCCGGCATCAAGGTCGCCTCTGCCTACCCCGGCACCCCCAGCACCGAGATCCTTGAGAACATTGTCCAGTACAAGGACAACATCTACTGCGAGTGGGCGCCCAACGAGAAGGTCGCCACCGAGGTCGCCTACGGCGCCGCCGTCGCCGGCACCCGTTCCATCTGCGCGATGAAGCACGTCGGCCTCAACGTCGCCGCCGACCCGCTGTTCACCGCCGGCTACATGGGCACCAACGCCGGTTACGTCATCGTCACTGCCGACGATCCCTCCATGCACTCTTCCCAGAATGAGCAGGACAACCGCTATTATGCCAAGGCCGCCAAGGTCGCCCTGGTCGAGCCCTCCGACTCCCAGGAGTGCAAGGACTTTGTCAAGATCGCCTGCGAGATCTCCGAGCAGTTCGACACCCCCGTCCTCTTCCGCACCACCACCCGCATCAACCACTCCAAGACCCTCGTCGAGTTCGGCGAGCGCGAGGAGCGCGAGATGGTGCCCTACGAGCGCAGAGTCCGCAAGTACGTCTGCACCCCCGCCAACGCCTACCGCACCCATCCGATCGTTGAGGATCGTCTGGCCGCTCTGGAAGAGTACGCCAACACCTGCCCGATCAACAAGGTTGAGATGAAGGGCACCAAGATCGGCGTCATCACCGCCTCGGTCGCCTACCAGTATGCCAAGGAAGTCTTCCCGGAGGACACCTCCTTCTTAAAGCTGGGCCTTACTTATCCCCTGCCCATGAAGCTGATCGCCGACTTCGCCTCCAAGGTGGAGAAGCTCTACGTTATCGAGGAGCTGGAGCCCTTCATGGAGGATCAGATCAAGGCCGCCGGCATCGAGTGCATCGGCAAGGAGCTGACCGGCAAGCTGTATGAGCTGAACACCCAGCTGCTCCGCGACCGCATCTTCGGCACCACCCCCGACACCAGAGAAGTCACCGTCAAGCCGGCCTCCCGTCCCGCCGTCCTCTGCCCCGGCTGCCCGCACAGAGGCTTCTTCTACACCCTTAGCAAGAACAAGAACTTCGTCGTCACCGGTGACATCGGCTGCTACACTCTGGGCGCCGCCGCTCCCCTCTCCGCCATCGACATGGTGGTCTGCATGGGCGCCGGCTTCTCCGCCGGCATGGGTATGTCCAAGGCCTTTGAGGTCGAGGGCAAGACCGAGAAGAAGGTCTTCGGCGTCCTCGGCGACTCCACCTTCTTCCACAGCGGCATGACCGGCGCCGCCGAGATCATCTGGAACAAGGGCAAGATGATCCCCTGCATCTTAGACAACCGCATCACCGGCATGACCGGCCACCAGGAGAACCCCGGTTCGGGCTACACCCTGATGGGTGAGAAGGTGCCTGAGATCGTCATCGAGAAGATCCTCGAGGCCTATGGCTACGAGAACATCATCATCGTCGATCCGCAGGATCTCACCGCCATGCAGAAGGCCGTGGACGATGCGCTCGCCTCCACCGTCCCCGCCGCCATCATCGCCCGCCGTCCCTGCCTGCTCTTAAAGCGCGCCAACATCGAGCGTTCCACCTGCACCGTTGACACCGACAAGTGCATCGGCTGCAAGCAGTGCCTCAAGGTCGGCTGCCCCGCGGTCGCCATGCGTGACGGCAAGGCTTATATCGACAAGGCTCAGTGCGTGGGCTGCACCGTCTGCGCCCAGGTTTGCCCCATGGGTGCCATTGAGAAGGAGGAGAAGTAACATGAGCAAGACCAAGAGCGCCATGCTGGTCGGCGTCGGCGGCCAGGGCACCATTCTCATCAGCAAGATCCTCACCAGCGGTCTGCTTAAGGCCGGCTACGATGTCAAGCAGAGCGAGGTCCACGGTATGGCTCAGCGCGGCGGCAGCGTCTCCACCCAGGTGCGCTGGGGCGAGAAGGTCTACGGCCCTGTCATCGGCAAGGGCGAGGCCGACATCCTCGTCGCCTTCGAGCAGATGGAAGCCGTGCGCTATGCCGATTTCTTAAAGCCGGACGGCGTCTGCATCGTCAACCGCTACCGTCAGGACTCGATCGCCACCGCGGCCGAGCTGGAAACCTATCCCGAGGGCTGCCTCGAGGCGATGGAAGCCGCCTTCAACACCATCATTGTCGACGCCAGCGATATCGCCAATGAGCTGGGCAACCCCCGCTGCATGAACGTCGTCCTGTTCGGCGCCATGTGCGACCGTCTGGGCGTGGATGTCGACTGGGAGGCCGTGGTCGCCGAGACCGTGCCCCAGAAGGCGCTGGAGCTGAATATCAAGGCTTTCAGAGCCGGCAAAGAGGCCGCTGCGAAGTAAGAAACGCTTTGTGACCTGTTGAATCGACGGGGGCTGAGCGATCTTTGGAGCCGCCCGGTGATTTGGAATAGCATTTCGTGAAGAAAAAGAGAACGAGGGAGTTTCGCGGGTTGCGGGACTTCCTCGTCTCTTTGTTCTTTTTTGGGGGACACTGT
>JAFQKL010000408.1 GCA_017396965.1 Clostridia bacterium | reverse complement strand
CATCGGGCCGGTGATGAAGATCATGGCAGTTCCTCCCTGTGAGATGATGGGGACGGCATCCCGTCACAGCAGTTCCCCCAGCAGCTGCACGGCGACGGCGGCGGCCAGCATCCAGAACTCCGCCCGCTGCAAAAACCAGCCGGCGAGATCCCCCGTCAGGCCGCCGAAGCCACGGACGGCGGTGCGGTGATACTGCCAGAAGACGAGGGCGCAGGCGGCGACCATGGCGAGGCCGGTGTGTCCTCCTGCCACACACAGAACCGCCCCCAGCAGCAGGGCGGCGGCGGTGAGCAGGCGGCGCACGGTGCGGCGGTCGGCGGCTTCGGCAAAGGTGTGGGCAAGGCCGGAGCCTTCCGCTGTGGGGAAGGCGGCCACCGAGAGGCCGGAGAGGGTGCGCGAGAGGACGAAGGAGAGCGGCAGACAGCGCAGCGCCGCCGCCGTCGGCCGCAGGGTGGCCGAGAGGGCCAGCGTGCCCACCAGCCACTGGCCGAGGCGCAGCACGGCGAAGACACCGGCGTGGGGGTCCTTGAGGATCTCGCGGCGGCGGGCGGGCGGGGCGTGGCTGGCGAGGGCGTCGGCGGTGTCGGCATAGCCGTCCAAGTGGATGCCGCCGGTGAGGGCGGCGGGCAGGAGGGTGAGCAGGGCGCCGCGCAGCAGGTCGGGCAGGGGGAGGGCGAGCAGCACCGCCCAGGGCAGGCCGATCGCCGCCCCCACCAGCGGGAAGGCCAGCAGCGCGTAACGCAGGTTGCGCCGCTGCCACTCCACCCGTGGCATGGGCAGGGCCGAGTACATGGCAAAGGCGACGATGACCGTCTCAAACAGAGTGCGCATGGCGGGCCTCCTTTCGGCGGGGGTGGGAATGCGGGGCTGGGTGCGGGACGCGCTGTCTCCCCGGCGTCTGACTTCAGCGACGGGGCGTTTTATGCCATACCGGCAGTCCCGCCGTCACCTCGATCACCTCATCGGCCAGCGCCGCCAGATGCTGCTGCAGGTGGCCGAGGGTGCGCAGATAGCGCAGGGTGTCTCCCTCATAGAGACAGCCGGCGGAGTGGACGTCGTTGCCGACGAGGATGAGGCGGGAGGACTGACGGCGCAGGTGGGCGATCCCGTCGAGCATCGCGGGGAGGGCGCGCTCCCCCGCCCCTTCGGGACTGTACAGCTCATTGGCGCAGAGGTTGCCGAGACATTCGAGCAGCACGGTGGCCCCCGGCGGCAGGGGGAGGGCGGCGAGGTCGGTGGTTCGCTCCACCGTCTCAAACCCCAGGCCCTGACGCTGGCGGCGGTGGCGTTCCACCCGGCGCTGTCCCTCCGCGCCGAAGGGCTGCAGGGTGGCGAGGTAGAGCAGCGGGCGGTGCGGTGAGGCGACGGCCAGCCGCTCGGCGAGGCGGCTCTTGCCACTGGACGCGCCGCCGACGATCAGGGTGGTCAAGGCAGCTCCCTCCCCTCCCCGCCCAGCGGGCGGTACGGCTCGAGGCCGAGGGCCTCGAAGGGGGCGGCGGTGGCGTAGACGGCGAGGGCCATATCGAGCAGGGGGATGGCGGCGACGGCGCCGCTGCCTTCGCCGAGGCGCAGCTCCGCCGTGAGCAGCGGCTTGAGGTCGAGCGCCTCCAGCAGCAGCGCCCCCGCCGGCTCGGCGGGGAGGTGGCTGGCCAGCAGGGCCTTGTGGACGGCGGGGCAGAGCCGCACCGCCGTCAGCGCGGCGGCGAGGCCGATGAGGCCGTCCACCAGCACCGGCAGCCGCAGGGCGGCGCAGCCGAGAAAGACGCCGGTGAGCACGGCGAGGTCGATGCCCCCCAGCTCGGAGAGCAGGCCGACGGGGTCGGCGGGGTCGGGGCGGGCGCGGGCAAGGGCGCGGTCGATGGCGGCGATCTTGCGGGTCAGCCCTGCGTCGGAAAGCCCGGCCCCGCGTCCGGCGAGGGCGGCGGGGGCGAGGCCGAGCAGGGCGCAGGCGAGGGCGGTGGAGGTGGTGGTGTTGCCGATGCCCATCTCCCCTGTCGCCAACAGGCGGACACCGCGGCGCTGCTGCTCCGCCGCCAGTTCGGCGCCGAGGAGGATGGCCTGCTCCGTCTCCTCACGGGTGAGGGCGGGGGCGACGGTGATGTCGCCGCTGCCGTTTTTGATGCGCCGGCGCAGGACGCCGGGCAGGGGCGGGGCATCCAGCACGCCGACGTCCACCACCGCAACGGCGCAGTCCGCCACCCGCGCCATAGCGCAGACGGGCGAGCGCCCCTCGCCCATGCTCTTCATCACGGCGGCGGTGACCGAGGGGGGCGACTGGGTCACCCCCTGGGCGACGACGCCGTTGTCGGCACAGAGGATGAGCAGGGCGCGGGGGGTGAGGGCGAGGTCGGCGCTGCCGGTGAGGGCGGCGATTTTGGCGACCGCCTCCTCCAGCCGCCCGAGGCTGCCGAGCGGCTTGGCACAGGCGTCGAACCGCCGCTGCGCCTCGCGGCGGGCGGCCTCGTCGGGCGGGGAGATGCGGGAGAGGAGGGGGGAGAGGGCGGTGCTGGACATGGCGGGCCTCCTGGGTGGTGGGATGGGGTGGCGGCGGGGGGTGGCTCCGACGGGGGGCTGGGGGAGGGGCAGCTGTCGGAGTTTGTTGATGATTGTATTGTACTACGGATGCGGGCGGGGCGCAAGGCTTTGCCGGTGCCGGGGGGTGAATCCGGCAGGGGAAGTCCGCCGCTGTTCTTGGATCTCTCTTCGGTGGGGATGTCGGTGAAGGTGACTGGGGGAGTTCGGTGCGCCATCTGCGCCACGCCGGACACAGCGCACAAAGTG
>JAFQKL010000407.1 GCA_017396965.1 Clostridia bacterium | reverse complement strand
GCCCCCGCGTCTACAGTGCCCCGCGCCTACAGCCCGTCACCGTCTACAGCCCCCACCGCCTACACCCCCCACCGCCACACATCCACATTTGACAAAATTATGACCAAAAATTTTCCGGGAAAATTTTTCACATGATTATGTAAACACCACTCCCCTTTCCTCCCCTTCTCCACCGTCCTCCCCCGGCCAATTGTGGAAAACCCGGGCCAAAACCCCCGGTTTTGCACGGGATTGTGGATAACTCGGTGGATAATGTGCAAAACCTGTGCAAAGCCGGGGGGCAATAGAGATATTTATGTCAACAAAAGGCGACCGGGAAAGTCGTTTTGGGGGCTTGACAGAGCATTTTAGGGTTTTTTCCTCCCCTTCCCCCCGTTTGATGATGCTTTTTTCCCACCCCCCGGCGGGACGCCCGGACCTGTCCGCCCGGACAGGACAGGAGACGGTCACAAAACCGCCGCAAATCTGTGTCACAAATCCATCACAACTCCCGCCCCCGCTCCACGCGCAGTCCTCTCGCCTGAAATTTTCTCTCCCACCTTGCGCGGCGGCGGCAAGTGAGGTATACTGAGAAAAAGTCAAACAGAAGACCCAAATCGAATCAGACAGAAAGCGAGGATGTTCCCATGGTACTGTTCAACTGCGATTATAACGAAGGCGCCCATCCGAAGATTATGGCCCGCATGATGGAGACGAACCTGGAGCAGACGGTCGGCTACGGCGAAGACCCCTACTGCAAGAAGGCCCGCGAGCTGATCAAGGCCCGCTGCGGGCGGGACGACATTGAGGTTCAGTTTCTGGTCGGTGGCACCCAGGCCAACCTCACCGTCATCGCCGCCACCCTGCGCCCGCACCAGGGCGTGATCTCCGCCGACTCCGGCCACATCAACGTCCACGAGACGGGCGCCATTGAGGCCACCGGCCACAAGGTCATCGCCCTGCCCAGCGCCGACGGCAAGCTCACCGCCCAGCAGGTGGAGGACTACTGGAACGGCCACTGGAACGACGGCACCCACGAGCACATCGTCCAGCCCGGCATGGTCTACATCTCCAACCCCACCGAGATCGGCTCCATCTATACGAAGGCCGAGCTGACCGCCCTCTCCGAGGTCTGCAACCGCTGCGGGATGCCGCTGTACATGGACGGCGCCCGCCTCGGCTACGGTCTGGCCGCCGAGGACAACGACCTCACCATGGCCGACATCACCGAGCTGTGCGACGTCTACTACATCGGCGGCACCAAGGTGGGCGCGCTGTTCGGCGAGGCGGTGGTGATCCGCAACGAGGCGATCAAAAAGGATTTCCGCTACATGATCAAGCAGCGCGGCGGAATGCTGGCCAAGGGCCGTCTGCTGGGCATCCAGTTCCTCACCCTGTTTGAGGACGGGCTGTATGAGGAGGT
This sequence comes from Clostridia bacterium, assembly GCA_017396965.1. Taxonomy (GTDB): domain Bacteria; phylum Bacillota; class Clostridia; order Oscillospirales; family Feifaniaceae; genus Galloscillospira. The sequence goes on along the minus strand of JAFQKL010000407.1, from coordinate 1,636 downwards.
TTCGCAGCACGCCGTCTCTGCCGCCCGCAAGATCCGCAAGGTGTGCGAGGAGCGCGGCTTCTCCTTCCTCACCCCCTCCACCACCAACCAGCAGTTCCCCATTCTGCCCAACACCATGATCGAGAAGCTCAAGGGCAAGTTTGGCTATTCGTTCTGGGAGAAGGTGGACGAGGAGCACAGCGCCATCCGCTTCTGCACCAGCTGGGCGACGCGGGAAGAGGATGTGGACGCGCTCTGTGAGATGATCCGCACGCTGTAAGGCAAAGCGGGCGCCAGGATTCGCAGATTCTTTGAGACGACAGAAGCCGGGGGGCCGTCCTCCGGCTTCTCTTTTGTCTTTGGGGTGCGCCGCCGCGGGGGCGGCCCTCTTGAGAAACGGCGGGCTTTGTGTTACAATGAACACAGCGCGGGGCAGGGCCTGCCTGCGGCCCGCGGCGATACGAAGTCAAATATGGCAAGTTTTTTTATGATAAAGGAGAACAAGAGTTATGAAGCTCGGAATCGTCGGACTGCCCAACGTCGGCAAGAGTACGCTGTTCAACGCCATCACCAACGCCGGAGCGGGGGCGGCGAACTATCCCTTCTGCACCATCGAGCCGAATGTCGGCGTGGTGGCGGTGCCGGATGTGCGCCTCGACAGGCTGGCCGAGATATACAACCCCAAAAAGCTCACCCCGGCGACGGTGGAGTTTGTCGACATCGCCGGCCTCGTGCGCGGCGCCTCCCGCGGCGAGGGACTGGGCAACAAGTTCCTCGCCCATATCCGCGAGGTGGACGCCATTGTCCATGTGGTGCGCTGCTTTGAGGACGGCAACATCGTCCATGTGGACGGCAGCGTCGACCCGCTGCGCGACCTGGAGACGATCAATCTGGAGCTGATCTTTGCCGACATGGAGGCCTGCGAGCGCCGCATCGACCGCGCCCGCAAGGCGGCCAAGGGGGACAAGAAGTTTGAGGCCGAGGTGAAGCTCTTTGAGGAGCTGCTCACCTTCCTCGAGGGCGGCAAGCCGGCGCGTGCCTTTTCGATGACCGAAGAGCAGGAGGCGCTGGTGCGCTCCTCCAATCTGCTGACGGCAAAGCCGGTGCTGTACGCCGCCAACTTAAGCGAGGACGACTTCCGCGGCGGCCTTGAGAGCAACGACTTCTACCGCCGTCTCTGCGACTATGCCGCCGGCGAAGGGGCGCAGGTGCTGCCCGTCTGCGCGCGGCTGGAGGAGGAGATCTCGTCGCTGGATGAGGAGGAGAAGACCCTGTTTCTGGCGGACATCGGCTTGGAGCAGAGCGGCCTTGACCGCATGATCGCCGCCAGCTACCGTCTGCTGGGGCTGATCAGCTATCTCACGGCAGGAGAGCCGGAGGTGCGCGCCTGGACCATCACCCGCGGCACCCGCGCCCCGCAGGCGGCGGGCAAGATCCACACCGACTTTGAGCGCGGCTTCATCCGCGCCGAGGTGATCGCCTACGACGATCTGATGGAGTGCGGCTCGATGGCGGCGGCGAAGGAGAAGGGGCTGGTGCGCAGTGAGGGCAAGGAGTATGTGATGCAGGACGGGGATGTGGTGCTGTTTCGGTTTAATGTGTAGTGGGGGGGGAGAGGAAAGAGGAAAAAAGCCGTCTGCGGACGGCTTTTTTTGAT
>JAFQKL010000406.1 GCA_017396965.1 Clostridia bacterium | reverse complement strand
ACCTGACTTTTCGCGCTGGGTTTGGACGCTGTGCGGCGGGTGAGGCTGTCCCCGCATGGGCAGGCTTCGGGCGCTGGGGTTGGGGGCCTGCGACGGGTAAAGCTGTACCCGCACAGGCTGGCTTTTCGTGCTGAGGTTGCTCATCTTCGGCAGGCAAAGCTGTCCCCGCATGGGCGGGCTTCGGGCGCCGGGGTTTGGCGTCTGCGCCTGTTTTGACCAACAGAAAATGCCGCCCGAAGGCGGCATTTTCTCTGACTGTTTTCCTTGTGTTCCACTGCCAAAACCCGACTACTGCTTGGCCTTGTAAGCGAGGCGCCACTTGCCGGTGTAGAAGCGATGGAAGATGAGCGAGGTACGCACCAGCTGATCGAGCACCAGCGCGACCCAGGCGCCTTCCAGGCCCCAGCCGAGGACGTTGATGGCGTAGATGGCGGCCACGGGACGGATGCAGAGCACGGTGAGCAGGGTGACCATGGCGGTGTACTTGGTGTCGCCCGCGCCGCGCATGGCGCCGGCGAGGATGAACTGACTGGCCTGAAGCGGCTGAATCACCGCCACCATGCGCAGGCAGGTGGCGCCCACCTTCATGATGGTGGGATCGTCGTTGTACAGCGCGATCAGCGTCTGCGGGAAGAAGAAGATGACCGCGCCGATCAGAATCGACACGCACATTCCCAGCCGCTGCACGCGGGAGGCGTAGTTGACCGCCATGTCGCCGCGTTTTTTGCCGAGGCTCTGTCCCACCAGCGAGGTGGCGGAGACGGCGAAGGACTGGCCGTTCATAAAGGTGAGGGCCTGGATGTTCATGCACACCTGATGGGCGGCATACAGCACGGTGCCGAGGCCGGCGACGGTCTTGGCATAGATGATGATGCCGGCGCGCATGATCAGCTGCTCCGCCATCGCGGGCAGGCCGATGCGCCAGATGTTGCCGAGGATGACGGGATCGGGCTTGAAGCCCTTGTTGATCTCAAGGCGGACATACTGATCCTTGCGCAGAATGGCGCGGAAGGCCATCAGCATGGCGACAAACTGGCCGATGACGGTGGCGAGCGAGGCGCCCGCAACCTCAAGGCGCGGGAAGCCGAGGTGTCCTTCGATGAGGCAGTAGTTGAGGAAGACGTTGACCACATTGGCGGTGACGTTGTACTTCATGGAAGTCTTGGAGTCACCCACCGCGCGCAGGGCGTTGGTGATGGTGGTGGTCATCGCCACCGTCATCATGCCGACCAGCTGGATCTTTAAGTAGGCGACAGCGGGCTCCAGCGTATCTCCCGGCACGCCGCCCATGAACAGCACCAGCTCTTCGGTGAAGATGTGACCCACGGTGGAGAGGATCAGGGCGGATATGAAGTTGATCATAATCGCCTGCCTCAATACCAGCTTGGCCTCTTCCTGCTTGCCGGCGCCGCGGTAACGCGCCACCAGCGCCATGTTGCCGACGTTGAGCGACATGAAGGCGGTGGCCAGCAGGAACTTGGGCTGGGTGGTGAGGCCGACGGCGGCGATTGCCCAGGGGCCCAGGTTACCGACCATCATCATGTCCGCCATCGAGGTCAGCTGCATGAGCATGAACTCGACAAAGGACGGCCAGGCGATCTTGATGGCATCGCGGTAGAGCTGCTTGCTGGTCACACCGGGCGGCAGCTGCTTGTTGCCGCGGACGGGGGTGGTGAGGAATTCCTCTCCCTCGCCCTCCGGCAGCTCATCGAGGGTGGTTTTGATCATCTTTGCCGCAGGCTTCGCCTCCTCAGACGCACCCTGTGGCACACTTTGCCCCCCGCCGGGGGCTGGGGATTTTGACTCTTCTTCGGACAGTGCTTTTTCATTTTCCCGGTCCATAAGCATTGACGCGGCCGGTGTTCCATTCTTTATCCGGCCGCCTGTCCCCCCTTTCTTCAATTATCTACAGAACTATTATAACACACTCTCTTTCAGGGGGGAACAGCAAAATGAAAATTTTTTATCGCAGAATGTCAGAAGCGTTGGCGGGACGCGTCAGGGGGGGGCGCAACGAGGCGCAGCAAAAAGCGGCGGCCGGGGAGGAAGGCGGTCTTCCCCCGGTCGCCGCCGCGCCTTAAAAGCCGCAGCTGCCGCTTAAGTGGCTGCTCACCCCGGTGTCCAGCAGGTTCATGATGTTGCGGATATGCACCGCCATGGCGTGGCGGGCGCCGATGGCGTCGCGGTTTTTCACAAAATCGCAGAGCAGCTCATTGTCGCGCAGCACGGTTTTGGGCAGCAGATCGTGGGCGCCGGTCAGCGCCCAGGCCTCGAAGATGGCCTTGTTGATGATGGGGATCAGCTGCTGCATAAACTGATTGTGGGAGGCGGCGACGAAGGCCTGGTGAAAGTCGAGATCGGCCCCCGACCAGTCGCCGCCGGCGGCGATCTGCCCGGCCACCGCGTCGGCCGCGCGGAGAATCGCGGCAATCTCCGCCTCGGTGCCGCGCTCGGCGGCCATCGCCGCCGTCGCCGGCTCCACCAGCAGACGAATTTCAAAGAGATCCTGCAGACGGGTGCGCACCGATTCCAGCCCCGTCAGCCCAATGTCGGAACGCATCCCGCCGCGGCTGCTCACATAGGTGCCGCGCCCCCTGCGCACCTCCAGCACCCCCTGCGCCGCCAGCGAACGCACCGCCTCGCGCACCGTGGTGCGGGAGACGCCGAACCGCTCGCACAGCGCCGCCTCGTTGGGCAGCTTCTCGCCGGGAACCAGCGCCGGATCGGAGGTGATCATCTGAAAGATGCCGTCCGCCGTCCGATCGGTCAAATTGAGCGACATATTACCCTCACTTTCTGCCGCGCGGCACACCGCCCGCGCAGCGTTTCCTGTCGTTTTCCTTTTTCCATGTGCTTTATCATAGCACAAAAAAAATCCGATTTCAACCCTTGACATATGACAAGCCGAGGTGTATAATGACATCATACAACAGCACTACGAAGTCATACAGCGCAGCAACGCACTGTACCAACCAATAATAACAACAACATCTCTCAAGGAGGATGCCACCATGATGAAGGAACCCCGTGAAATGATGGTCGTGGACGGAAACGAAGCCGCCGCGTACGTCGCCTATGCGTTTTCGGAGATCGCCGCCATCTACCCCATCACCCCCTCGTCCCCCATGGCCGAGAAGACCGATGAGTGGTCGGCGAACGGCAAGAAGAACCTGTTTGGCCAGACCGTCTCGCTGGTCGAGATGCAGTCGGAGGCCGGTACCATCGGCGCTGTCCACGGCGCCCTCGAGGCCGGCTCCCTCGCCACCTCCTTCACCTCGTCCCAGGGCCTGATGCTGATGATCCCGGTGCTGCACCGCATCAGTGGCACCAAGCAGCCCGCCGTCCTCCATGTCGCCGCCCGCACCGTCGGCACCCATGCGATGTCCATCTTCGGCGACCACAGCGACGTGATGAACTGCCGTCAGACCGGCTTTGCGATGCTGTCCACCGGCAGCGTGCAGGAGGTCATGGATCTGGCCGGCGTCGCCCACCTCGCCGCCATTGAGGGCCGCATCCCCTTCATGCATTTCTTCGACGGCTTCCGCACCTCCCACGAGATCCAGAAGATCCGCTCCATCCCCTACAGCGTCTTCAACAGAATGCTCAACCACGACGCGGTGGAGCAGTTCCGCGCCGCTGCCCTCAACCCCGATCATCCCACTCTGCGCAACACCGTGCAGAACCCCGACGTCTACTTCCAGTTCCGCGAGGCCAACAACCGCTTCTATGAGGAGCTGCCCGAGATCGTTGAGAAGTATATGGGCATGATCAACGAGTACACCGGCGAGGACTACCACGTCTTCAATTACTACGGCGCCCCCGATGCCGAGCACGTTGTCGTCGCCATGGGCTCCGTCTCGGGTGCGATCCGCGAGACCGTTGCCTACTTGAATGCCAAGGGCGAGAAGGTCGGCTTCCTGCAGGTCCGCCTCTTCAACCCCTTCTCCGCCAAGCACTTCCTCGCCGCCCTGCCGAAGACCGTGAAGAAGATCGCCGTCCTCGACCGCTGCAAGGAGATGGGCGCGGCCGGCGAGCCGATGTACCTCTCGGTCGTCGCCGCTTACAACGGCATGGAGAACGCCCCCGTCGTGGTCGGCGGCCGCTACGGTCTCTCCTCCAAGGACACCACCCCCGCCCAGATCAAGGCCGTGTTTGACAATCTCAAGGCCGACCAGCCGAAGAACTCCTTCACCATCGGCATTGTCGACGATGTCACCCACCGCTCCCTCGAGGTCGGCACCGACCTGCCCCTTGATGACACCGGCATGGTCGCCTGCAAGTTCTGGGGCCTCGGCTCGGACGGCACCGTCGGCGCCAACAAGAACTCGATCAAGATCATCGGCGAGAACACCGATCAGTACGCCCAGGCCTACTTTGAGTACGACACCAAGAAGTCCTTCGGCATCACCAAGAGCCACCTGCGCTTCGGCACCTCCCCCATCCTCGCCTCCTACCTGGTGCGCCGCGCCGACTTCATCGCCTGCCACAACCAGAGCTTCCTCTTTAAGTACGATATGCTTCAGGAGCTGAAACAGGGCGGTACCTTCCTGATCAACTGCCACTGGACCGCCGACGAGGTCGCCGACCGTCTGCCCGCTTCGGTCAAGCGCGTGCTCGCCGAGAAGGAAGCCTCCCGTTATATCATTGATGCCAACGCCATCGCCAAGGAGCTGGGGCTTGGCAACCATGCCAGCATGGTGCTGCAGTCTGCCTTCTTTAAGCTTGCCAACATCATCCCCGAGGCCGAGGCCGCCGGTTACATGAAGAAGGCCGCCGAGAAGAGCTTCCGCAAGAAGGGCGAGAACGTCGTCGCCATGAACCAGGCCGCCATCGACCGCGGCGCCGAGGGTGTCGTCAAGGTGGAAGTCCCCGCCGAGTGGAAGAACGCCGTCGATGAGACTGCCCCCGTCGAGGACAACGCCCCCGACTTCATCAAGAAGATCCTCCGTCCCATCAACGCCCAGAAGGGCGACGATCTGCCCGTCTCCACCTTTGTCGGCTACGAGGACGGCACCATGCCGATGGGCACCACCGCTTATGAGAAGCGCGGCATCGCCACCCAGATCCCCGTTTGGGATGCCACCGCCTGCATCCAGTGCAACCGCTGCTCCTTCGTCTGCCCGCACGCCGTGCTGCGCCCCTACCTGCTCGACGAAAAGGAAGCCGCCGCCGCTCCCGCCGATTTTGTCACCGCTCCCGCCAAGGGCAAGGAGGCTGCCGGCCTGCAGTTCTCGATGCAGATCTCCGCGATGGACTGCACCGGCTGCGGCGCCTGCGTCGCCAACTGCCCGCTCACCGGCAAGGCCCTGAAGATGGTGCCGGTCGAGGAGGAGCTCACCGTCACCCCCGCCTGGGAGTATGGCCTCACCGTGGAGGAGAAGCCGGTCTTCGAGGTCGGCTCGGTCAAGGGCAGCCAGTTCAAGCAGCCCCTGTGCGAGTTCTCCGGCGCCTGCGCCGGCTGCGGCGAGACTCCTTATGCCAAGCTGCTCACCCAGCTCTTCGGCGATTCGATGTACTGGGCCAACGCCACCGGCTGCTCCCAGGCCTGGGGCGCCGCCATGCCCTCCATCCCCTACACCGTCAACCGCGCCGGCAAGGGTCCCGCCTGGAGCAACTCCCTGTTTGAGAACAACGCCGAGTTCTCCCTCGGTATGGCTCTCTCGGTCAAGCAGCAGCGCCGCAAGGTGCGCGCCATGCTCGAGGAGCTCAAGGGCCTTGCCCCCGAGCTGACTGACGTCATCGACCGCTGGGTTGCCACCTACGACGATATCAAGACCTCCTCCGCCGCCTCCGACGAGCTGGCTGAGGCGCTGGACAAGGCCGCCCTCGAGGGCGAAGCGGCCGAGCTGAAGGCCAAGATCCTGCGTCACCGCGACCAGTTCTCCAAGAAGACCATCTGGATGTACGGCGGCGACGGCTGGGCCTACGACATCGGCTTCGGCGGCCTCGACCACGTCATCGCCACCGGCGAGGATGTCAACATCTTTATCATCGACACCGAGGTGTATTCGAACACCGGCGGCCAGTCCTCCAAGGCCACTCCTCTCGGTGCTGTCGCCCAGTTCCAGGCGGCCGGCAAGAAGAGCGCCAAGAAGGATCTCGGCAAGATGATGATGAGCTACGGCAACTGCTATGTCGCCTCCGTCGCCATGGGTGCCGACATGAACCAGCTGGTCAAGGCGATCACCGAGGCGGAGGCCTATCCCGGCCCCTCCATCATCGTCGCCTACGCCCCCTGCATCAACCACGGCATCAAGGCCGGCATGGGCAGCGCCCAGCAGCAGATGAAGCACGCGGTGGACGCCGGCTACTGGACCCTCTACCGCTACAATCCCGATGCCGAGGGCAAGAAGTTCATCCTCGACTCCAAGGCCCCCAGCCTTGACTTCCAGGAGTTCCTGCGCAGCGAGTCCCGCTACGCGGCGCTGGACATCACCTTCCCCGACAACGCCAAGACCCTCTTCGCCGAGGCCGAGCGTCAGGCCAAGGCCCGCTATGAGGAGTACGCCAAGATGGCGGAGCGGGAGAAAGATCGGTTAAATCACAGATCCTGCCTTACTTGTGACCTTTGGAATAAGCAGAGAGAGGGGGAGCAGCTTCGGCTGCTCTCCCTCTCTCTGCTTCAGCTTGTCAAAAAAGCTCTGTTTGCCATGAAGAAAGTGAAGGCAGGCGGAAAAATGTGATTTTTCCACCTGCCTTCGGCAGCAGCATGACCCGTGTCCCTCCTGTCAAGGGTACGGTCGTCAGAAATTTTTTGTCCCTTGCGGGGGACGGGACAAAAATTTTCTGTCTCCCCGCCTTCGGCGCCCTTGACATCCGGTCCCGCGCCCAGGATAAGGAAGAAAACCGGCAAGACGGTTTTCTTTGATTTTTTGT
>JAFQKL010000405.1 GCA_017396965.1 Clostridia bacterium | reverse complement strand
ATTGAGCGGGGGAAGTACAACCCGTCGCTGGAGCTGGCCTTCCAGCTGGCGGAGTTTTTTGGGATGTCGATTGAGGAGATTTTTGTGTACAAAAAGGCAGCGGAGCCGCTCTGCATCCCCATCGAACAATCGAACCAAAATGGAGGCAGCAATCATATATAACAAGCGCGGCGGGATGACCGTCTGGCTGATCTTTCTCATCCTCTCCACCCTCGTGATGGGGTTCCTCCTCCGCGGCGGCGGGACGGTGGCGGGTCTGCCGCTGGGTTTGACCACGGCGGCGGGGACGGCCTGTCTTGTCCTTCTGCTGCGCCGTCAGGGGGTGCGGCGGGAGACGGGTGGGGAGAAGGCGCCGCCCCGGCGGATCGACCTATTCCTGATGCTGCTCTTCGTCCTCGTCCTCTACCTCACCTTCCGGCCCGCCCTCGGCGGTGGACGGTGGGGCGGCGGGGTGGACAGCACCGACTTTCTCTTTGCCGTGCTCTTCCTCGTCTTCGCCGTTACGGTCTGGTCCGCCCGGCGCGGGGACGGGCAAAACCCCAAAGGTAAGCAATGATACGACCTTTTCTTGACAGATGACAAACGGAGGTGCATGATAATGAAAAAGAGTCTGTGTTACACCGGCATCGTCTACATCCTGGCGGGGCTGGGACTGGTCGCCGTCGCCCTGACGACCGAAAGCCGGCTGGGGTCGCTGCTGTTCGGCTTCGGCGGCGCCCTGATCGGGCCGGGGGCAGCGATGGTTTTCAAGTACTTCTACTGGAGCCGTCCCGACCGGGCTCCGGTCTATGCGGCGCGGCTGGAGGAGGAGCGCCGGGAGCGGCGGGACGAGCTCAAGGAGCGGCTGCGTGACCGCTCGGGGCGGATCAGCTATCTGCTGGGGCTGATGGTCGTGGCGGTGAGTATGATGGTTCTGTCGGTGCTGGAGGTGCTCGGGCTGCTGGAGGGGGCGCGGTGGATGGTGCTGTTTCTGGCGGGATATCTTGTGTTCCAGATCACGGCGGGGGTAGCGGTGTTCAACCGGCTGCTGAGGAAGTATGAATAGGAGTTGAATTGCATGAAGATCGTCGTCTTGGTTGACAATAATACATATATTGACGTGGATGTCGGCGGCGAGCCGGGGGTTTCGATCTATCTGGAGGACGAGGGGAAGTCGGTGCTGCTGGATTTCGGCATCAGCGATCTGTTCCTGAAAAACGCCGCTTTTCTCGGCGTGTCGCTGGACCGCTTGAGCTACGCGGTGCTGTCCCACAAGCACTACGACCACACGCGGGGGCTGGTGCATTGGGTCAACCATCCCGCCGCGGCGCGCACGCCGCTGGTGGCGCATCCGGCCTGTCTCACCAAGCGCAGTGAGGACGGGCGGGACATCGGCTCCCCCTTTCAGGCACGGGAGCTGGCGGCCGCGCTGCCGCTGCAGCTGACCACGGAGCCGCTGCGGCTGACCAAGCACATCTATTATCTCGGCGAGATCCCCCGCGTCACCGACTTTGAGGCCGGCTGTCTCGGCGACGATCCCCTGCCGGACGATTCGGCGCTGGCCTGTTTGACCCCGGGCGGGCTGTTTATCGTCACCGGCTGCTCCCATGCCGGTATCTGCAACATCATCGAGCAGGCCAAGGCGGTCACCGGGGAGCAGCGGGTGCTGGGGGTGCTGGGGGGCTTTCACCTCTTCGGCGTCACCGACCAGCTGAGGGCGACGGCCGATTACTTTGAACGGGAAGGCATCCGCGCCCTTTACCCCTGCCACTGCGTCGATTTCGCCGCCAAAGCCTATCTGCACAGCCGCATCCCCATTCAGGAGGTGGCGAGCGGGATGGAGCTACAGCTGTAACCCTTTGAATTCATCCCGGTGCGTCTCTGCTGACCGCCGCCCCCCGTGGGCGGCGGTTTTTCTCTTGCCTCGATCCAATGCACCCCTTCCAAGGCCCGCTCCTTTGAAGATCCGCGGCGCTGCGCTGAGCTCGGGGCTTGACAGGCTGGGGGCGGTGTGCTATCATACCCTCAACTACTATGTTTTTTTCAGTAGTCAGCGAAAGGAGGGGCTGATATGACCAGAGAACAATACCTTCAGCGGT
>JAFQKL010000404.1 GCA_017396965.1 Clostridia bacterium | reverse complement strand
GTTTACTCCGCCTCGTTGGCCGCCTCGGCGATGACCTTCTCGGCCACGTTCGGCGGGGCCTCCTCGTAGCGGGCAAACTCAAGGGTGAAGGAGCCGCGGCCCTGGGTCATGGAGCGCAGGTCGACGGCGTAGGCACCCATCTCGGCCATGGGAACATCGGCCACGACTTCCTGCAGGCCGCCGGCAATCGGGTTCATGCCGAGGATGCGGCCGCGGCGCTTGTTGATGTCGCCGATGATGTCGCCCATGAGGGAATCGGGGATCTCGACCTTGAGGCTGCCGATGGGCTCGAGCAGGACGGGACCGGCCTGCTCCATGCCGGCCTTGTAGGCCAGGTTGGCAGCGACCTTGAAGGCCATTTCGGAGGAGTCAACGGGATGGTAGGAGCCGTCCACCAGGGTGGCCTTGAGGTTGACGACGGGGTAGCCGGCGAGCACGCCCTTCTGGATCGACTCGCGCAGGCCCTTCTCCACGGCGGGGAAGAAGTTCTTCGGGACGGAGCCGCCGAAGACGTTCTCGGCGAAGGTCAGATCCTCTTCGTCACCGGGCTCGAACTCGATCCAGACATCGCCGAACTGGCCGTGGCCGCCGGACTGCTTCTTGTGGCGGCCCTGCACCTTGACCTTCTTGCGGATGGTCTCACGATAAGGCACGCGCACGGGCTTGAGCTCCACGCCGGTGCCGAACTTGGTCTTGAGCTTGCTGACCAGCACGTCGAGATGGACATCGCCGATGCCGGAGATGACCTGCTGCTTGGTCTCGGCGTTGAGGGAGAAGGAGAAGGTGGGATCCTCTTCAGCCAGACGCTGCAGGCCGGTGGAGATCTTCTCCTCATCGCCCTTGGCGAGAGGCTGCACGCTCATCGAATAGGAGGGCGCCGGGAACTCGATGCCCTTTAAGACGATCTTCTTGCCGGCGGCGCAGAGGGTGTCGCCGGTGACGGTGCCGGAAAGCTTGGAGACAAAGCCGATGTCGCCGGCGCCGATGGCGGGGGTCTCCGCCTGCTTGTTGCCGCGGATGAAGAAGAGCTTGCCGACCTTCTCATTGGACTCGGAGGAGGCGTTGAACACCTGGCTGTCCGCCTTCATGGTGCCGGAGATGACCTTGAAGTAGCTCATCTTGCCGACGAAGGGGTCGGCGACGGTCTTGAAGACGATGGCGGCGAGATCGCCGTTCGGATCGGCCTTGAGGGTGACCTCTTCGCCGCCGACGGTGGCAACTTCCCCGGCGCGGTCGGCGGGGGAGGGAGCGGTGTTGACGATGGTGTCAAGCACCAGGTCCACGCCGTCAAAGGTGATGGCGGAGCCGCAGAGGACGGGGGCGATCGAGCCGTCGAGGATGCCGGCCTTGAGGCCGGTGATGGTCTCGTCACGGGTGAAATGCTCGCCGCCGAAGAACTTCTCCATCAGCTCCTCGCTGGTCTCGGCCACCGACTCGCTCATCATATCCCACAGGGCATTGGCCTCATCGCCCAGATCGGCGGGCAGGTCCTTGACCTCGGCAACGCCCTTGTTATAAGTCTTGAGCTTTCTGTCGACAAAGTCGATCAGGCCGACCATCTTCTCGCCTTCCATGACGGGGGCGCAGATGGGGCAGACCGAGATGCCGAACACCTCACGCAGCTGCTCAACGGTCTTGAAGTAGTCGGCATTCTCCTGGTCCATCGAGGTGACGAAGAACATCTTGGAGAGGCCGGCCTTGGTGGCGTAGTCCCAGCCCTTTTCGGTGCCGACGCCGGGGCCGCCCTTGCCGGAGACAACCAGCAGCGCAGTCTCGGCGACGCGCACGCCCTGCATGACCTCGCCGACAAAGTCGAGGTAGCCGGGGGTGTCGAGCAGGTTGATCTTGTGGCCCTTGTATTCCACGGGGGCGACGGCGGTGGAGATCGAGATCTGGCGCTTGACCTCCTCGGCGTCAAAGTCGCAGACGGTGTTGCCGTCGGCGGTCTTGCCCAGTCTGTCGGTGCCCTTGTTCAGAAAGAGGGCAGCTTCCGCAAAGGAGGTCTTGCCCGAGCGTCCCTGGCCGAGCAAAACGACGTTGCGCAGTTTGTCCACAGGGTATTGTTTCATAACGATGTACCTCCAGGGCCGGGCGGGGGCTGCGCAGGTCGCTGCGTCTTCCGACCGGCTGTACCGCTCTTGCGGCGGCGGCCGCCGAATTTTGCCGTAAAACCGCCAAAAGGCGCGCAGGGAACAGACCTGCGGCCCGGCAGTTTACCCAAATCCAAGAAAATGCACTCATTTTTGTGCAACTTGCACGAGTGACACCTCTCCATCTTTCTGTATTATACACTATCATGTCTACGATTGCAAGAAAAATTGCGCGGATTTCTCCACCCGCCGCCGCGGGGGCGTTCTCCCGGAATAATCAAGGGGCATTTGTCATTTTACCTAAATCCTAAACGGTGATTTTTGAAAACACGCTTTGTCTTTTGCGCCTTCCCGCAAAATCCGCCCCCTGCCCCCGGCGCTTTTGTCCGGGCGGTTCGACAAAAAAATTTGCCGCCCCGCCGCCGTGCCCGCCGTCCGGGGGCCGTTCGGGGCCTGCCGCCGGCCGCCGGCGAGGCAAAACGGAGCGGGCAGACAACCAGTTCACGTCAATTTTCGGTCCTGTTTCATTTCACACTTTTTCTTGCGTTTTAGCCCCTGTTTTGATATAATGGACGCAGGTATCGGCTGGAAACGCAGCGTGCCGGGCGGCGCGCCAACCACATCACGTCAGGAGGGACCTTAAGGATGAGCAAGACACCGATTACGCGCTATCGTGCGGGCCATGTCATCCTTCGTCAGGGAGAAAGCAAGGATTGCCTTTTCAAGATCCTGTCCGGCACCGTGGCGCTCTACGTTCACTACGGCGAGGCGGAAGAATATCTGATGGGAAGCCTCACAGCCCCCCATTTCTTCGGCGAGACCACCATCCTCTCAGGCCAGCCCAGCTCCTACACCGCCGTGGCCCACAGCGACGTGCTGGCGATGTCGGTGCCGACCGACGCGCTGGAGGGCTATGTCAAGGGCGATCCGCGCAACGCGCTGGCGCTGCTGCGGGAGCTGTCCGATCACTTTGTCACCATGAACCATTATATTGCGGACATCGAAGAGGCGGTGAAGGATTCGCCGATGGATGGGCACGTCCTCAAGTTCCTGCAGGACCAGTATTCCACCTCGGAGGAGGTGGACCTGGCGGGGCTGCGCCATGAGGAGACGCTGCCGCCCGTCGTCACCGCCCCGCAGCTGGCGGTGGAGTTTGACAGTCTCTTCCTCCCCGGCCACAAGGGCTATCCCGACCACACCCACCCGGAGTACGCGAAGTATCTCTTTGACAAGGAGTACACCTGTCCCCACTGCTCCAAGAAATTCCAGGGCAAGCACACCTTTTATGCCGACAACGGTCTGGTGGCGGTGGAGAATCCCGATGCGCTGCAGTACGATCTGCGCATCTTCTACCGCGACTTTGAGGTGGAGTGGTATGAGGTGATCACCTGTCCGCACTGTCTGTTCAGCGCGCTGGACTCGTTTTTCACCGGCATGAAGTATCTGCACCGCCACCGCTACGAGGAGGAGCTGCTGCGGGTGCGCGAGAGCATCTGGCTGGACTTTTCCGGGGAGCGGACGCTGGATTTCGTCTTTGCCCAGCACTATCTGGCGCTGCTCTGCGCCCCCGGCTTTACCGACGCCAAACAGATCACGGCCCATCTCTGGCTCAACCTCTGCTGGCTCTACCGCCGCTACGGCGACCACGAGATGGCGGACAAGGCGCAGGCGCAGGCGATTGAGGCCTATAAGAACGTCTACTTCCAGTGCGGCATGGATCCGGCGCAGGAGCAGCACTGCTGCCTGCTGGTGGCGGGGATGCTCTACCGCACCGGCGACCGCACCGGCGCCCGCGAGTGGGCGGCGCGGGTGCGGATGAACCGCATGGGCAAGCCGGCCTATGCGGCGCTGGCGGAGGCGCTGATCGGCGACGTGCGCATGGAGCTTGCGGAGGAGAAGGCGGAGGCCGAGGCCGAGGCCCTCGCCGCAGCGGCTGCCGCCCGGGTGGCGGCGGAGAAGGCGCGCAAGGAGGCGCTGGCGGAGGCGAAAAACAGCCGAAGCTCGATGTTCTCCTCCCTGCTGGGGCGCGGGAAGGACCCGGCTTTGGGCGTGGCGGGGGATTCGGGGAGCTGAGTTGGGGGGGGCGCCGCCTGCAGGGCTCGCCGCCGCAGCGGCGAAATCCCCTCTCCGAAGAGTTCTCTGTCCCCTGCTGAAATCGGTTCATAATCGAGCTTTATCGAGAATCTTCGGTTCTTACCGAGAACCACAAGAATCACAAGAATCGGAGAATCATACAATATCCCACCGTCTCGCACCATCCTGAGAGTCTATGAGATGTAAGAAAGCCCCGTCTCCGGCAAGGAGGCGGGGCTTTTTGCTTTGAATCAGCGCGACAGGCCCGCCCGTCCGGGGTGTGGACGCGGGCCGTCAGGCTCATCGGGGCGGTTGGGTGGGACGCAAACGATCTGCTTTATGCAAATGGTGAGCTTATTT
>JAFQKL010000403.1 GCA_017396965.1 Clostridia bacterium | reverse complement strand
TCAATCTCGTAGTGACGGCTTCGGACATTTGCCCTGTTCTGGTGCGGCTGGATGTACTGACGGAGCACTTCGGACAGGGTTTTTGTGCTGGCCTGAACACCGGTCTGCCGCATCTCACGGGCGCAAGCGGACAAGGCGAAGGCGGCCATCCGTTCGGCGCAGTCCATCGCGTCTTCCGTGCGGTTCCATTGGAGGAAGCGGCGGTGTTGTTCGAGCAGTGACGGCAGTTCGCTTTGGAGTCTGGATAGGTTCACCGTCTCGCCGATCTTTCCAATCCGCCTGCAGACTTCCGGCGCGACAATAAATTGCGGATGTTCCTCCGCCGGCTTTGCGATTCTCCCGTGCACGGCTTTGAGGTCTTCGTTGAAGTCTTTGTGGCACGGCTGAATCACGGACGTTTCAGGATAGCCCAGCTCCGAAAGCATCTCTCTCAGCTGCCCAGTGGCCTCAATTCCGGCCTCGTCGTGGTCGAGGCAGAGGGTGATTTTTTCGAGGACGGGGTTTTGATCCAGCATCCACCGCAGTGCATGATCCGCCGTCCCGCAGAGGGAGACGTAGCTGTGATTCTTCCAGTCTTTTGGATTCAGCGTAATGAAGGACAGCAGATCAATCGGCGCTTCGAAGACGAAGAGCCGGTCGCTGGTTCCGGTGTGATGAAAACTGAAACAGGGATCGCTACCGGCCTCGTTCATCCGAAAGCTCTTGCCGACGCTGTTGAGACTTCGCTTGTGCGCATGACGCGGGACACAATTTTCATCCAGCCCGACGAAGACGGCGTTGTGGTACTCCCGCGCACCGTCTCGTGCCAGCTCCAGGCTTTCGTACAGCAGCTTGGCCTGAACGAAGGCGTTGACAACCTCGCGGCTGATGCAGCGCTCCTTGAGCAGATAGGCGTACAGCCGCCGCATATTGTCACTTGCCGGGGGCAGGGTGAATGGTTGCACTTCCCTGCTCTCTCGGTCTGAATTCTGGACAAGTCCCGCGTCGACGGCTCCTTCCAGAAGCCGCGACATCGCCTCGGGATAGCTCAACCCGAAGAAATTCTGCAGGAACGACACCGGTCCCCCGCCCTCGCTCGATGCGTGGTCGTACCAGGTGTTCCCGCGCACGGTGACGCTGTGGTCGCGATCAAGGCGATATTCCCGTCCGGCCGGCAGGAGCTTTTCGCCCTGTCGTCTGAGGAATTCAGGGAGGTTGACGGTGGCGGCCTGTTGCTTTTGCTCATCTGTAAAGTGGATATATGCCATTTTGAGAATCCTCCTTGTTTTTCTGTTGTCTTTCGGTCCGAAATCGTGTATACTGTCCATGTAAGGAAAGTAAGGAATTCTTGAAAGGAGCTGTTGTCATGGAAATCGCAAAAGTCACTTCGAAGGGGCAGATCACCATTCCCATTGACATTCGCCGGAAGCTGGGGGTCAAGGAAGGCGATAAGATTCTGTTTGTTGAGGAGGGGGATCGGGTTGTCATCATGAACTCCTCCATGGAGGCGCTTCGCCGCGCACAGGCCGCCTTCGCGGGCGAGGCTGAGCGGCTGGGGCTGGAGGATGAGCAGGACGTGGCCGACCTGGTCGCCGAGCTACGCCGTGAGAGGATGGAGCGCTGATGCGGGTGATGCTGGACACCAACGTCCTTCTTTCGGTTCTGCTGTTCCCCGGCAAACGGATGAACCGGATGATGCAGTGTATTTTTGAAGAGCACCGGCTGGTGCTGTCCTCCTTTGTGCTGGAGGAGCTGGCATACGTTGTGGAGCGCAAATTCCCGACCAAGGCCGGCGCGGTGGATGCGCTGCTCTCGGCGATGAGCTATGAGCTGGTGTACACGCCGAAAGAGATGGACCGGTCGCTGTTTGAGATTCGGGATGGAAAGGATTATCCGGTGCTGTACACGGCGATGATGGAGGATGTGGATGTTCTGATTACGGGGGACAAGGATTTTGCGGAAGTGGATGTGGAGCGACCGGAGATCCTGACACCGGCGGAGTTTTGCGATCGGTATGTCGTTTGGGAATAGACAGAGAAAGCGCCCTTCAGGTCAGTGCGGCCTGAAGGGCGCTTTTGGGTGGTGTGGTGTTTTGTTTTTTATGGGCGGACGCAGTGAGACTGAACTAAGTGATGTGCGGCTCGTGGTCATCTGGTTTGTGACCGAGGGCGAGGCGTTTGTCGCGGAGCTTCTGGCGGAGTTTGTGGTCGGTGATGCGGATGGTGGGGGTGTGTGGAGGTTGCGAGGTTGTGTCGGAGAGGATTTTGGACAGGTGGTGGAGGAGGCGGGTGGTGTGGTGGAGCAGAATGGGTGGTTGTGGTGTAGTGTGTGGAGATGGGGGTGGTGTGTGGGGCGAAGTGGTCGGGTTTGGAGATGTTGCGGTTGAAAGGAACTGTCCCAGCTGCACGGCCTCCTCAATGATGATGTTCTTGATCCGTCGAAACTCTTTTTGCTGTGACAGCGGTTGTCTCTCTGGCAACTCATCCCGGTAGGTATGCAGCACATTCTCGCGGAGTGTGTACCAGAAGTCATAGGCTTCCGAGACACGCGGGTCGGTGGTGAGTTCGTCCGTGATTTCGTTGACCAGAGTTTTTAGCGGTGCGCGGAGATAACCGTATTGTTTCTTCCCTTTGACGGTTTTGAGCTGGTCGGCGAGTTGAAGCAGGAGTTGGGCAATCTTTTCATTTTCCAGGGTTCCTGACTGCATTTCTGATGTGAGGTGGTGGAGGGATTCTTGTGTCGCGCGGATGAGTTCGGCGCGTTGCCTGGATTGGTCTGCGTACAGCTCGGTCAACTCTTGGCGGAAGATCTGATTGGCAATCATGGACTTGATCTGCTCGATCCCTCGTTTGGTCAGAAACCCTTCCCTGGAATTTGTGCTGTAGCAGACCATATGAACATGAGGATGCGTCCCCTCGTCGTGAAAGGCAGCGTACCAGCGGAAGTTTTCGGGCGCAATCTTCATGGCGCGGGCGATGTCGGGGGCGTGGACGGTGAGTAAGGCCCGCCATTGTTCGGCGCGGTCGTAGCCGAGGCGGGCGGCGTCTTCGCGGCGGAGGGAGAGGATGGGGAGCCAGACGGTGCCGCGATGCTTGGAGACTTCTTCGGCGATTCGGGACAGCATCAGCGGATCATCTGTGCCGGTGAACAACCCGTGCGACCCGAGTTTTTGGACATTGGGACGCTGTGAGATGTACTCGACATAGTTGGTGAGATGGGTCGTTGTAGTCGATTGGCGTGGTTGCTGCTGAAGCTTTTCCACCCCCTCCCGCGTCGCAATATAGTTGACATGATTCTTCAGGTGCCCGCTGCTTTTGCTACCGCCCTTAACATGGGGACACTTAAAGATGAACCGCGGCACGTCTACTTGCCCCTCTGGAACTCAACCGCGTCATCCAGCGACACCCTCCCGCCGGTCTGCTTGACATTCTTAACACACCGCCCGCGCAGACTTTTGAGCGTCTCGTCGTCCACCTCCATCCCGGCGGCGAGGACGTTCATGACCATGTCCAGCTCAACCGCCAGCTTGAAGAGCAGACGGGCAATGCGGTTTTCAGTGTCCTGAATCGTCGCCTTCAGCGCCGCTTGGTAGACTGGGGGAAGGAACTCGATTGTCTCTCTGCTGGAGACGTATCCGGCGTAGAAGCGGATGGCACGCTCGATGAATTCGCTGCGGCTTTTGCTGTTGTCCTGCGGAACTGCCGCGTCCATGACCTCCAGGGTCGAGGGGTAGAGCCAAGTGGGGATGCGGATTTTTGTCTCCTGCTCCGATGCCGGAACGAAGTGTTGTTCTCTGCTCATGGCAAATTCTCCTTCTTATGATTCGTAATTTGTTGATGATCTCGGATATGTCCGAAGCCGTTTGTAATCTTGCCGGTTCCGGGTCGACCACCTGTCACAGCCACCCGGATAGATACGCACAACCGGCTTCTCCGTAAGGCCGCCGGTATTTTGCGAATCGCATCCGACCACCTCTCACAGCCAAATCCCAGAATTCCGACCACCTACCGCGCTCTCCCCGGCCCGCACTGCGGGCCGGTGTCACCCGGCGGGTGGCGCAAAGCGACCACCTGCCTTTATCCTGCTTCAAAATAGTCTCCGCCCAAAAACCTCCCCTCGCCGGGCGGGTGTCGTGGCTGGGTGCGCCCGGTGGGCCGCGTTTGGCCGACACGCCCCCAAAACCGCCCCGACGCGGCGTCTTTGGCTTTGCTTCGGGCACGTTGTCGGGATCGTCTTCCAGAGGCGGACACAGGGGCAGACACGGGGCAATTCGGGGCGGGGTCTGCGACCGGGCTTTTGAGGTTGCGTAGCCGGGCAGAATTTCATTAAAAACTCACCCGTCTCCCCGATTCTGCAAGGGCAAGGGCGACAGGGTGATGGGTGGAATCGGCTGCGCCAATGCCTCTCGCTGAGCGCGGCTATTTCGTCTCGGACGCGGTGCCGGCTCGAGCCTGCTGTCGACATACTCCCTCACCGATTCGGGGACGGTGGTTTCATAGAGCTGCCTCAGTGCGTCCTCCATGCGCGACTGGACCGTGGTGTTTTCCTTTCGCAGCGAGAATTCCAGCGCGTCCAGCTGCTCGCTCTCAAAGCTGATTGTGATCTCGGTCTTCATTTGTGTCACCTCTTTCACATCAACTTCATCCCGAAGTCCGGCTTGTGCATCTTGGAATCCGACTCGCCGAGCCG
>JAFQKL010000402.1 GCA_017396965.1 Clostridia bacterium | reverse complement strand
CCCGGCCTGACAGCCCACGTCCACACCCCGGACAGACCGGCTTTGCGCGTTGATTCAAAGACAGCGCAGCCGACACAGCCGCCCCCCCGGTCAGCCTGCGGCCCACGTCCCCCGTCAAACAAACCGCTGCCCCTCTCCGCGCACGGACAGGGGCAGCGGTTTTCTCTTGATTCGCTCCCGGACAAATGTCCTTTCGCAAACGTCTCTGACAAGTGTCCTCTGAGAAACGTCCTTTCACAAACGTCCTCTGACAAACGCCCTGTCCCCCAAAAATTCCAAGCCCCTCAGCCGCAGCTCACAGCCCCAGCTTGTAAACCCGGTTGGCATTCTCGAAAAACACCGCCTCCCAGTGCTTCTCCGGCACCAGGCGCTTGATGTATTCGATATACTCCCCCAAGTTGACGATCGGCCAGTCGGTCCCGTAGAGAATCCGATCCCAGGAGCAGATCGCCGCCAGCCAGCCGCGCAGCATCTCGGCGTAGGTGCCGGTTTCGGTGAAGTAGCGCTCAAAGTCGATCCGTCCGTCGATGAGGCCGGAGAGGTCGGTGACCACGTTGGGGTTCTTCTCCAGCACCGCCGCCGAAGTCTCGAAGAAGGGGTTGCCGAAGTGGCACATGACAAAGGTGGTGTCGGGATGGTCGGCGGCCACCTCGTCGAGCGCCATCGGGTGGCAGTATTTGAGATGGGCTCTGGCAAAGGAGGTCAGGCCCATGTGGACCGCCACCGGCTTGTCGTAGCGGGCCGCCAGCTGGTAGACCGGCTCGTAGAGGGGGTCGGTGAGGGCGATCTTGTTGTAGCCGGGATAGAGCTTGACACCGCAGCAGCTCTCCCGCTGCAGGTGGCGCTCGATCTTGGCCGCCATGTCGGGGATGTCCCCCTGCTGCATCAGTGAGCTGTCCAGCCCCACGCAGTAGTGAAAGAGGTCGGCGGGGTACTGGTGGCGCTCTGTCTCCAGGCCGCCGTTGCCCATCACCACGCCGTGAACCATGCCGAGTTCCTCGTAGACCTCGCGCAGATGGTCGATGCTGTTGTGATGTCCCACCCGCTGCGCCATCAACTCGGCGCGGTCGGTGTCGTTGCGGAAAAGGTGCAGGTGAGCGTCGATGATCTTCATGTGCGGGACACTCCTTTCTGTCTCATTCTATTCGCAGACCACGTCCACGGTCGCCATGCCGTAATGGGCAAACAGCTCCGCTGCCGCCTCGCCGATCCGCTCGCCCGACACGGCGATGGGAATCGCCGGCGGACAGGAGACGGTGGGGGCGCCGCAGATGCGGCCGACGGCATCCGCCGCCGCCACCCGCTCTCTGGCGGAAAAGAGCGCCGTGCGGACGGAGCAGGCCCGCTCCCCCTTGGGCAGCGGCAGAGCGGGCAGGGCGGCGGGGGGACGGTCGCTCTCCCCCAGCGCCTCCGCCAGCCGCTCGAGGTCCGAAAGGCGGGTGGAGGCGGAGACCATGAGGACGACAAAGCTCTCGTCCGCGTACTCACATTCGATGTCCCGCTCCCGCAGACGATCGGCCAGCGCCGCGCCGCGGATTCCCTCAGGGGCGCGCAGGGTGATGCGCAGCGGGTCGCTCGGCTCGCACTGCCAGCCGCGTGCTGAGAGCTGCGCCTTGCAGTCGTCTACCGCCGCCCGCAGCGCGGCGAGCTGCTCCTTCGCCTCCTCCGCCAGATGGCGGTTGCAGAGGTCGAGGGAGGCCAAAATCAGGTAGGAGGGGCTGGTGGAGCCGAAGAGGGCGAGGGCGTGCTTGGCGTCCTCCACCATCTCCTGCGGCAGGGTGTGGTTGAAGTGCAGGTAGGCGCCGCCGGTGAGGACGGGGAGGGTTTTGTGGGCCGAGTCACAGCAGAGGTCGGCGCCTAAGTCCATCGGGTGCAGCGAGGGGGTGAGAAAGCGCAGGTAGGCGCCGTGGGCATTGTCCACCGCGAGGCGGGTGCCGTGGCGGTGGCAGACGGCGGCGAGGCCGGCGACGTCGGCCAGCGTCCCCAAGTAATCGGGGCTGGTGACATAGACGGCGGCGGGCGGCGTCTCCCTTGCCGACAGCACCTCCTCCAGCCGCTCCGGGGTGACGACGCAGCGGCAGAGCGAGTCTGACTCCTCCGGCCACAGCCACTCCACCTCAAAGTCAAGCAGCGCCGCCGCGTAGACAAAGGCCTTGTGGACATTTCGGGCGGCGACGATGACGGGGGCCGTCCCCTCCGGACGGTGGGTGAGCAGCAGATAGAGCAGGGCGCGGATGCACTGGCTGGAGCCTTCGGTGGAGTAGCAGCTGCGCTTCGTGCCGAACAGGGCGGTGGCGTTTTGCTCGCTCTCGCCGATGATGCCCTCGGCGTCGTACAGCTCGTCGGCGCCTTTGACTTCGGTGATGTCAAACCGCTCAAAGCCGAGGCGCTCTTTGCCCTTGTGGCCGGGGACGTGGAAGCGGGCCATGTCCCGCTCCTCGTAGCGGCGGATGAAGTCGGCAACGGGGGTGCGCATCACAGCTCCTCCTCCGCCACCTTCATCATGATGGCGCACTCGATGCGCTTTTTGAACAGCTCGCAGCCCGCCTCATAGACGCCGCGGATGGTGCCCGTCGCATGATAGGCGTTGGCCGCGCAGCCGCCGGAGCAGTAGAAGCGCGCCCAGCAGTCGTCACACTCCGGGCGGGCGTAGGCGTTGCAGGCGCGAAACTCCCCGCGCAGCGCCTCGTTCGTGACGCCCTGCCAGATGTCGCCCAGCTTGAACTGCTCCTCGCCGACAAACTGGTGGCAGGGGTAGAGGTCGCCCCAGGGGGTGACGGCCATGTACTCGGTGCCCGAGCCGCAGCCGGAGATGCGCTTGTAGACGCAGGGGCCATCAGTGAGGTCGAGCATATAGTGATAGAAGGTGATCGGCTTGCCTTCCTTTTGACGGCGCAGCATATCGGTGGCCAGCAGCTCGTACTCGGCCTTGACCACCTCGATGTCTTTAGGGGTGAGGGCGGCGGGATCGTCGGGCGCGGAGACCACCGGCTCCATGCTCAGCTGGGTGAAGCCGAGGTCGGCCATGTGGAAGACGTCTTTGGTGAAGTCGGGGTTTTGATGGGTGAAGGTGCCGCGCATATAGTAGCCGACATCGCCCCTGGCATCCACCAGCTCTTTGAACTTGGGCACGATGAGATCGTAGCTGCCGCGGCCCTGATAGTCGACGCGGTAGCGGTCGTGGATCTCCTTGCGTCCATCGAGCGAGAGGACGACGTTGCTCATCTCGCGGTTACAGAAGTCGATCACCTCGGGGTCGATGAGCACACCGTTGGTGGTGAGGGTGAAGCGGAAGTTCTTGCCGCGCTCCTTTTCCACCGAGCGGGCATAGGCCACCAGCCGCTTGACGACATCCCAGTTCATCAGCGGCTCGCCGCCGAAGAAGTCCACCTCCAGATTGGTGCGGCTGCCGGAGTGGTCCATGAGGAAGTCGAGCGCCTGCTTGCCCACCTCAAAGCTCATCAGCGCCCGCTCCCCCTGATACTTGCCCTGGCTTGCAAAGCAGTAGGCGCAGTTTAGGTTGCAGGTGTGGGCCACATGGAGGCAGAGGGCCTTGACGACGTCGCCCGAGCGCTCCTTGAAGGTGCCTGCCATTTCGCGGAAGGTGTCGGGAGAGAAGAGCTGACCGGCGCCGATCAGCTCTCGGATGTCTTCGATGCAGGCGAGGAGCTCCTCCCGGGTGACGTCCTCCCGGTCCCTGTACTTTTCGAGCATCGCGGCGACGATCTCCTCCGGCGGTTTTTCAAACCAGAGGGCGATGATGTCGTAAGCCACCTCGTCCACCGAGTGGATGGAGCCGGAGCAGGAGTCTAAGACGATATTATAACCATTGAGCTGATACTGGTGTACCATAGTGTTGGCCCTTTCTTGATCAAAAAGGGGGCGGGTTGCTCCCCTTCGGAGTTGGGATTTCGGATGAAAAAAGCTGCCGCCTTGCCGGGCGGCAGCTTTTGAGGGAGCAGCGTTTACTTGCTCTCGTTCTCGCACTTCTGATTGGCCACGCCGCAGCTGGTCTTGCAGGCAGACTGGCAGGAGGTCTGGCACTCGCCGCAGCCGCCCTTTCTGGCGCTCTCGCACAGATCGCGGGTCACAAGCGTTTTGATTCTCTTCATGATTGCATCTCCATTTCAAAAGAATTCAGTTTCCGCCCGGCCGCGAAATGCGGCATGGGGAGCTGTAAGTCATTGTAGCACACTGTGAAAACTCTGTCAAGGGAGGGGGAGAAAACCGGGACTGTCGAAAAACCCCTATACAAAAAAACAAAGAAAACCGTCTTGCCGGT